>DNXT01000125.1:0-367 GCA_003505795.1 Lysobacteraceae bacterium
GCAGTTGCGCGGCCACGCCGCTGCACCGGCACAGGTGGCCCAGATCGGCGAGCAGGCCGTCGGACACGTCGATGCAGGCGGTCGCCAGCCCGCGCAGGCGCAACCCGGCCTGCACCCGCGGATGCGGGCGCTGCAGCCGCTGGCGCAGCCATTCGTGCGCCGCATCGTCGGCGACCCGCGCCACGTCCAGGCGTCCGGACTGCCACAGCTCCAGCGCCGCGGCGGCCTCGCCCGGCGCGCCGGTCACCCAGATGTCGTCGCCGGCCCGCGCGCCGTCGCGGCACAGCGCGTTGCCACGCGGCACGCGGCCCATCGCGGTGACCGACAGCGACAGCGGACCGCGCGTGGTGTCGCCGCCGACCAGCAC
>DNXT01000125.1:617-1001 GCA_003505795.1 Lysobacteraceae bacterium
GGTGTCGCCGCCGACCAGCACCATGGCATGTGCGTCGGCGAGCGCGAAGAAGCCGTCGGCGAAGGCGTCGATCCAGGCCGGATCGGCCTGCGGCATCGACAGCGACAACGTGCACCAGGCCGGCTGCGCGCCCATCGCCGCCAGGTCGGACAGGTTCGCCGCCAGGGTCTTCCAGCCGATGTCCGCGGGCAGGCTCTCGGCGGGGAAATGCACGCCGCTGTTGAGCGTGTCCATCGTCACCACCAGTTGCTCGTCGCCCGGCAGCTGCAGCAGCGCCGCGTCGTCGCCGATGCCGAGCGCGATGTCGTCGCGCCCGCGGGTGCGGGCACGGATGCGGTCGATCAGGGCGAATTCGCTCATGCAGGGAACGGGGAATCGGGAATG
>DNXT01000125.1:1164-4658 GCA_003505795.1 Lysobacteraceae bacterium
GAACGGGGAATCGGGAATGGAGGAACGGGAGCGGCAGAAGCAACGCGGCGTCCGCCGCGCGTCTTCCATTCCCTGATCTCTATTCCCGATTCCCGGCCTCATGCCGCCATACCACCGCGGCGCGGTCGAGCACGCCGTTGACGTAGGTGTGGCCGTGCTCGGAACCGAAGCGCTTGGCGGTCTCGATCGCCTCGTTGATCACCACCCGGTACGGAACGTCCTGGCGGTACAGCAGTTCGTAGGCGGCCAGGCGCAGCACCGCGCGCTCGATCGCGTCCACTTCCTCGACGCCGCGGTCCAGGTACGGGGCCAGCGCCTCGTCCAGCTCGGCGCGGTTGTCCAGCACGCCTTCCACCAGGTTCTCGAAATAGCCCAGGTCGGCCACTTCGTGCGCCTGCTCGTGGGCGAACTGCGCGATCACCTGGCCGGCGTTGCCGCCGGAGATCTGCCAGGCGTAGACCGCCTGCAGCGCCCGCCGGCGCGCGCGCGAGCGCAACACCGGGTCGACGCCGTCGCGGCGCACGTGCTTGTGATGGCCCGCGGGCTTGTTCATGGCAGTTGCTCCAGCAGGTTGACCATCTCCAGCGCCGCGATCGCGGCCTCTTCGCCCTTGTTGCCGTGGCTGCCGCCGGCGCGGGCCTCGGCGTCCTCGACCCGCTCCACCGCCAGCACGCCGTTGAGCACCGGCACGCCGGTCTGCAGCTGCACGCTCATCAGGCCCTCCGCGCACAGGTCGGCGACATGCTCGTAGTGGCGGGTGTCGCCG
This sequence comes from Lysobacteraceae bacterium, assembly GCA_003505795.1. GTDB lineage: Bacteria > Pseudomonadota > Gammaproteobacteria > Xanthomonadales > Xanthomonadaceae > UBA8801. The sequence goes on from DNXT01000125.1 coordinate 1,931, forward strand.
CGCACCACGCAGCCCAGCGCGATCACCGCCGCATGCAGGCCGCCCTGGGCGATGCGGTTGGCCGCCATCGGGATTTCCCAGGCGCCCGGTACGCGCACCACGTCCACCGCGCTCTCGGGAATGCCGTTGCCGGCCAGGCTCTGGCGGGCGCCGGCGACCAGCACGTCGGTGATGCGGGCATTCCAGCGGCTGGCGACGATGGCGAAGCGCGCGGCGTTGGGGCGGAGATCGCCTTCGAAGTGGCTCATGCGGTGCGGGGGTCCGGAAGGTGGGTCAGTTTAACAGCCGGGACCGGGGACCCGGGACCCGGAAAAAGCCCCAGCGCTGCCGTCAGGCCATTCACCCGCGCCAACGCACGATCAGGCCGAAGCATCCCCCCCGCAGCTTTTCCGAGTCCCAAGTCCCGGGTCCCGGGTCCCGGCCGCCTCCAGATACTCCACCACCTCCAGCCCGTACCCGGCCAGGGCGACCTGGCGACGCGGGGTGCCGAGCACACGCAGCCTGCCCAGGCCCAGCTCGGCCAGGATCTGCGCGCCGGCGCCGTTGCGCCGCCATTGGCCGACGTCCTTGTCCTTGCCGGGCGGACGCACCTCGGGCTCGCGGCGCAGCCGCGCCAGCAGCGCGTCGGTGTCGCGCGGCGCCGACAGCACCACCATCACGCCCTGCCCCTCGGCGGCGATCGCGCGCAGCGCGTCGGTACCGGCCACGCCGAAGTCGTCGCGGCGCCAATGCAGCAGGTCGGCGAGCGGGTTTTCCACCTGCACCCGCACCAGGGTCGGCGTCGCCGCATCCGGGTTGCCGCGGACCAGGGCGAAGTGCAGGTCTTGGGCGATGCGGTCGCGGTAGGTGACCAGCCGGAACGGGCCGAACTCGGTCTCGATCTCGCGCTCGTCGATGCGCTCGACGGTGTGCTCGGTGGCCAGCCGGTAGGCGATCAGGTCGGCGATCGAGCCCATCTTCAGGCCGTGCTCGCGGGCGAAAACCTCCAGCTCCGGGCGCCGCGCCATGCTGCCGTCCGGATTGAGGATCTCCACCAGCACGCCGGCCGGCTCCAGGCCGGCGAGCATCGCCAGGTCGACGCCGGCCTCGGTATGGCCGGCGCGGGTGAGCACGCCGCCGGGCTGGGCGATCAGCGGGAAGATGTGGCCGGGCTGGTGCAGGTCGTCCGGCCTGGCGTCCGGCTTGACCGCGGTGCGGATGGTGTGGGCGCGGTCGTAGGCGGAGATGCCGGTGGTGACGCCTTCGGCGGCCTCGATGCTGACCGTGAAGTTGGTCTGGAACTGCGCGGTGTTGGCGCGCACCATCGGCGCCAGCCCGAGCTGGGCGGCGCGCTCGCGGGTCAGCGGCAGGCATACCAGGCCGCGGCCGTGGGTGACCATGAAGTTGATGTCCGACGGCTTGACCAGCTCGGCGGCCATGATCAGGTCGCCTTCGTTCTCGCGGTCCTCGTCGTCGACGATCACCACCATGCGGCCGGCGCGGATTTCCTCCAGCAGTTCGGGAACCGGTGCGAAGTTCATGCGCGCGCCTCCCCGCTTCCACCGGCACGGGCGCCGAGCAGGCGCTCGACGTAGCGCGCCACCAGGTCGATCTCCAGGTTCACCGCGTCGCCCACCTGGGTGTGCGCGAAGCGCGTATGCGCCACCGTGTGCGGGATCAGCGCGACCTCGAAGCCCTCGCCGTCGACCTCGTTGACGGTGAGGCTGACCCCGTCGACGCAGATCGAGCCCTTCCTGGCGACGTACTTCAACAGGCCGGCCGGGGCGGCGAAGCGCCAGCGCTGCGCGCGCGCGTCCTCGTGCACGGACTGCACCGCGCCGAGGCCGTCGACGTGGCCGCTGACCAGGTGCCCGCCGAGGCGGTCGGTCGGCAGCATCGCCCGTTCCAGGTTGAGCGCGGCGCCTTCGCCCAGCTTGCCCAGGGTGGTGAGCGAGAGGGTCTCGGTGGACGCGTCGGCCTGGAACGAAACCGCGTCGAACGCGATCACGGTCAGGCACACGCCGTTGACCGCGATGCTCTCGCCGATGCGCACGTCCTCGAACGGCAGCGTGCCGACCTCGAACGTGAAGCGGACATCGCCGCCGCGCGGCTCGCGTGCGGCCAGGCGGCCGACGCCCTCGATGATGCCGGTGAACATCAGCGCACCTCCTTGCGGCCGGCATGCCGGGGCGCCGACGCAAGCGGCGCTTTAGGGAGGTTCATTTGCAGACAGGCTTGCATATACGTTTCCCGCATGAGGATTAGCGAAAAACGCCACAAGGCAAACGGGCACGCGCACGGCCGCCGGGGCCGTGCGGATACCGCCTTCTTCCATCCGGACTGTGACCGTCGGCTCCGGCATCGGACCGGATCTGCTGACCTTTCGCACCAAGAGCCCGCGCATGGATGCGCGGTGCTCTTGCGAGTAACTCGCATCGAAGCCGCACACGGGTGTGCGGGCCCTTGCGAGGGACTCGCGCTACGAAAGCGCTCGCGGGCTCGTGCGGCCGACTGGCCGTCACCTACCGCCGGTGGGGAATTGCGCCCCGCCCTGAAGACGTTTGGTTTCGCCGGCGAACCGGCCGGCGCATTCTAGCAGCCGCGGTGAACCGGAACGGCAAGGACGGCGGCATGCAATGTTCCATGCACCGGCCGGCGCCACGCCCTCGGCCACCGGCCGGCAAGGGGTTCCCTGTGGGAGGCACTTCAGTCCCGATGGGCTTTCCCGGGAAGGCCCGTCGGGACTGAA
>DNXT01000125.1:4874-5109 GCA_003505795.1 Lysobacteraceae bacterium
GGGGTCACTGCGGGCGCAGCAGCAAGCGCAGGTCCTCGCCGACCTGGCGCGTCTCCACCAGCCGCAGCGGCACGCGCTGCGCCATCGCCTCGATGCCCAGGCCGGCCAGCAGCGGCCGTGCGCCATCGCCCAGCAGCAGCGGCGCCATGTACAGCAGCAGTTCGTCCACCAGCCCGGCGCGCAGCAGCGCACCGCCGAGCGTCGCGCCGGCCTCGACCTGCACCTCGTTGATAGA
>DNXT01000126.1:0-6217 GCA_003505795.1 Lysobacteraceae bacterium
CCTTTATCGGCTGCATCGCCCTGCGCGGCGGCGCGCCAAGCAGCAAGGTTTCTCCATTCCCCTGCGGCGCGGACTGAAGTCCCTCTCACAGGATTCAGCCTCTCCAGAAGGCATCCTCGGGAAAGCTCCATCGCGACTGAAGTCGCTCCTACGGGAGGCAACAGCCCTCATCGGAGGCATCGCCCCGCGCGGCGACGCGGCATGCATCAAGGCTTGTCCTTTCCCATGCGGCGCGACTCGTCGATCTCGCGGCGGCGCGGACTGAAGTCCTTCCCACGGGACGACCCTCTCCGGATATGACCTCGGTAAAGTCCCGTCGCGACTGAAGTCGCTCCTACAACGCGGCAGCAAGAGGCAAGGAGCCAGCCTAGAACGGATCGTTGCCCGGGCGCACTTCCACCCCGAGCAGCGAGGTCAGCGCCAGCATCGCCTCGTCGTCGCGGCTGAGCGCGATCCAGCCGGCATACGCATCGCCGCCGGTGTTCCAGTTCCACACCGAGTAGCCATGCTCGCGCAGCCGGTCGTAGGCGGTGGACATCAGTCCGGGCACGTCGGCCGCGCCGGCGAAGTCCTCGTCGTCCAGGTCGCCGCCCCAGTCGATGCGCAGGTTCCAGCGCGCGGCCAGCTCGTCCAGCGCCGCGACCAACGAATCGGCGTCCTTCCAGTCGACGAAGAACCCGGACTGCCAGTCGATCGCGTCCTTCAGCGCCCACAGCCAGCGGTCGTCGCCGCTGTCGCCCTCCTCGCCGGCCATCGCCTCGCGCCAGGCGTCGAACTGGCGCAGCGCGGTTTCCTCGTCGCCGGGATTGATCAGCACCAGCAGGTTCCAGACCCGCGCCGGATGGTCGTCCTCGCCGAAATCGGACGGCAGTTCCTCGAAATCTTCGTAATCGGCGCTGTTGTCGGGCATGGCGCGGTTCCGCGGGAGAGGAAAACTGCGGGAATTCTGACCTGCGCGGGCGCGCGGCGGAAGCCACCGCTTCGGCTGGCCCGCCGCGGCGGTTTATCCTGTTGCGCTGGAAGACGGCCATTCCGGCCCTCACGTGCACGCGATCCCATGAGCGAGACCCCTCCCGACCACCTGGCGGTCAACCCGCAGAGCCCCTTCCACGATGCCGACGTGCTGGCCCGCGGCGTCGGGGTGCGCTTCAACGGCGTCGAGCGCGACGACGTGGAGGAATATTCGGTCAGCGAAGGCTGGATCCGGGTGCAGGCCGGCAAGGCCCGCGATCGCCGCGGCAACCCGATGACGCTGAAGATCCGCGGCACCGTCGAGCCGTACTTCCTGATCGCCAAGTAAGCCGCGGAACCCCGTTGAAGCGCCTGCATCGCTGGATGATCGCGGTGGCCGTCATGGCCGCCGCGCTGGCCGTGGCCTACCCGCTGGTGCGGTTCTTCCACGTGGAGAACCGCGCGCTGCGCTGGGCGCGCGACTGGCGGCCGGACGCGCGCTGGAACCAGCCGCGCTGGCGCGGCGCCAGCCTGTGGCTGCCCGGCTACCGCTTCGACATCGAGGGCCGGCGCATCGCCGGGGTCGAGGACAACCTGTCCGGGCTCGCCTTCGACGCGCACCGGCGGCAGCTGCTGGCCGCGGTCAACCGGCCCGCGGAAGTGCTGGTGCTCGACCTGGACGGCAACGTCCTGCGCCGCCACCGCGTGCACGGCGCCTCCGACGTCGAAGCGATCGCCTGGCTCGGCGGCGACCGGATCGCGCTGCTGCAGGAGGGGCGCCGCTCGGTGATCGTCGCCACCCTGCCGGCACGCGACGGCGCGCGCATCGAGGTCGGCGAGGCCCGCCTGATCCCGCTGCACATGGACGCTGCCGGCAACGACGGTCCCGAAGGCATGGGCTACGACCTGGCCGGCGACATCCTCTACATCGGCAAGGAACGCGCGCCCACCGGCCTGTACGCGCTGCACGGGGTGATGTCCGCCGCCGAGGTCAGCCAGACCGACCTCAGCCCGTGGCTGCGCGCGCTGCCGTTCGCCACCGACCTGTCCAGCGTCGAGTTCGATCCGGTGCACCGCCACCTGCTGCTGCTCAGCGACGAGTCGCAGCTGCTGGCGGAACTGAGCGCCGACGGCCAGCCGGTCAGCTGGTGCGCGCTGCCCACCGGCGACTGGGCGTTGCCGGCGCCGCAGCCCGAGGGCGTGGCGCTGGACGACCGCGGCACCCTGTACGTGGTCAGCGAGCCGAACCTGTTCTACCGGCTGCGCGCGAGTGCGCCCTGACCGGCTTCAGGACTTGAGCCGGTAGCCGCTGCGGAAGATCGCCCGCACCACGCCCAGGCACAGCAGCAGCAACGCCAGGGTCATGCCGGTGCTGACCGCGATGTGCACGTCGGCCTTGCCGTAGAAGCTCCAGCGGAAGCCGCTGACCAGGTACACCACCGGGTTGAACAGGGTGATCTTCTGCCACACCGGCGGCAGCATGCCGATCGAGTAGAAGCTGCCGCCGAGGAAGGTCAGCGGCGTCACCACCATCAGCGGGATCACCTGCAGCTTCTCGAAGCCGTCGGCCCAGACGCCGACGATGAAGCCGAACAGGCTGAAGGTCAGCGCGGTCAGCACCAGGAAGCCGAACATCCACAGCGGATGGGCGATCTCGTAGGACACGAACAGGCGCGCGGTGAGCAGGATCAGCAGGCCCAGCATCACCGACTTGGTGGCCGCCGCGCCGACGTAGCCGACCACGATCTCCAGCCACGACACCGGCGCCGACAGCACCTCGTAGATCGTGCCCGACCAGCGCGGCATGTAGATGCCGAACGAGGCGTTGGAAATGCTCTCGTTGAGCAGCGACAGCATGATCAGGCCGGGAATGATGAAGGCGCCGTAGCTGACCCCGTCGACCACGCCCATGCGCGAGCCGATCGCCGCGCCGAACACCACGAAGTACAGCGAGGTCGACAGCACCGGCGAGGCGATCGACTGCGTCAGGGTGCGGAAGGTACGCGCCATCTCGAAGCGGTAGATGGCGCGGATCGCGTGCAGGTTCATGCGCGCACCTCCGTCGCCGCGGCGGCGCGGGCGCCGTGCACCAGGCTGACGAAGATGTCCTCCAGCGAGCTCTCGCTCGAATGCAGGTCCTTGAAGTCGATGCCGAGCTCGTTGAGCCGGCGCAGCAGCGGGCCGATGCCGGTGTCCTCGGCCTGCACGTCGAAGGTGTACACCAGGGTGGCGCCGTCGTCGGCCAGCTCCAGCGGCAGCCCGGCCAGCGCCTCGGGCAGGCGCGCCAGCGGCGACTGCAGGGTCAGCGCCAGCTGCTTCTTGCCGAGCTTGCGCATCAGCGTGCGCTTGTCCTCCACCAGCACCAGCTCGCCGCGGTTGATCACCCCGACCCGGTCGGCCATTTCCTCGGCCTCCTCGATGTAGTGGGTGGTCAGGATGATGGTGGTGCCCTGCTCGCGCAGGCGCCGCACCATCTGCCACATGTCGTGGCGCAGCTCCACGTCGACGCCGGCGGTGGGCTCGTCCAGGAACAGGATCCTGGGCTCGTGGGCAAGCGCCTTGGCGATCAGCACGCGCCGCTTCATGCCGCCGGACAGGGTGGAGATCTTGTTGTCGCGCTTGTCCCACAGCGACAGCTCGCGCAGCACGCGCTCCAGGTAGGCGTCGTCGCGCGACCTGCCGAACAGGCCGCGGCTGAAGCGCAGCGTGGCCCAGACCGTCTCGAAGGCGTCGGTGGCCAGCTCCTGCGGCACCAGCCCGATCGCCGCGCGCGCGGCGCGGTAGTCGCGCACGATGTCGTGACCGTCGGCCAGCACCGTGCCTTCGCTCGGGTTGACCAGCCCGCAGACGATGCTGATCAGGGTGGTCTTGCCGGCGCCGTTGGGCCCGAGCAGGGCGAAGATCTCGCCGCGGCGGATCTCCAGGTCGACCCGCTTGAGCGCCTGGAAGCCGCCGGCATAGGTCTTGCCGAGGCCCTGGATGGAAACGATTGGATTCACGTACATCCCGATTCGACGGCGCCCGTGCGCCGGCGGCAAGGGTAGAGCCCCACGGCGCCGGAATGAAGCCCCAAAGAGAATTCAGCGAAGCGTTGTGGGAGGGGCTTCGGTCCGAGGGCTTCACTGGCACGGCCTGTCGGGACTGAAGTCCCTCCCACAAGAAGCAACGGCCGCCAGCGTCAGCATCTCCTGGCGCGGCGACGCGGCATACGCTCCGGCTCGTCGGTTCCACCGCGACGCGCGCGGAAGTCCCCTTCCGCAGGATCCGGCCCTAACTGCGCTGCCGCGATTCGATCAGGTCCAGGTTGCGCACCAGCCGCCGCGACAGCTCGTCGGAGATCTGCCCCTTGCGCGCCAGCTTGAACAGCTCGTTGCGCTCGGCGCGCAGGCCGGCGCTGCGCAGTTCGCGCAGCGCGTTCTCGAACGCGCGCGCCTCTTCCGGATCGGTCTCGGCGGCATCGCCGCTGCTGAGCTTGCGCTGGTACAGCGCGCTGACGCGCGAGGCCGCGGCGTTGTAGCGTTCGGCCAGCGCGCTGTCCTCCACGCGCTTCTGGCGCAGCTTCTCGACCGCCTCCAGCGCGGCCTTGGCCGAGGCGATGCGCGCCAGGTCCTCCTCCTGCTCCGCGCTGGACTCCTCCGGCAGCTCCAGGCCCTTCAGCAGCCGCGGCAGCGCGATCGCGGCCACCAGCAGCGACACCAGGATCACCGAGGTGGCCAGGAAGATCGTCAGCATGCGCGCCGGGAACGGCGTGCCGTCGTGCATCAGCAGCGGCAGGGTCAGCACGCCGGCCAGGGTGATCGCGCCGCGCACCCCGGCCAGCGAGGTCGCCACGATCACCCGCCACGACGGGCTGACGCGCTGCTCGCCGCGGCGCTGCGCCTTGAGGATGTTCCAGCGCAGCGACAGCCATACCCAGACGAAGCGCAGGATCGCCAGCGACGCGCTGATCGCCAGCACGTACACCGCCAGCCACCACGGATTGAGGTGGCCGGCCTCCTGCACGCTGCGCACCGCGCCGTCGAGGATGCCCGGCAGCTGTTCGCCCAGCAGCACGAAGATGATGCCGTTGAAGGTGAACTGCACCGTGTCCCACACCGCCGAGCGCTGGATCCGCATGCTGCCGGGCGCGTTGCCGCGTAGCTCGACGTAGCTCATGGTGATGCCGGCGGCGACCGCGGCCAGGATGCCCGAGGCGTTCAGGGCCTCGGCCAGGATGTAGGCGGCGAACGGGATGACCAGGTTGATCAGGATCGCCGCGCCCGGCTCCTCGCCGAAATGGCGCCAGATCCAGCCCTGGACCCAGCTCATCGCATAGGTGGTGGCGACGCCGGCGGCCAGGCCGGCCAGCGCCACCCACACGAAGGTCAGCGACGCCGACGCCAGCGAGAACGAGCCGGTCAGCGCCGCCGCCACCGCGAACTGGAAGCAGACCAGCCCGGAAGCGTCGTTGAGCAGCGATTCGCCTTCCAGGATGTGCATCAGCCGCTTCGGGATCGGCACCCTGGAGGTGATCGAGGACACCGCCACCGGGTCGGTCGGCGAGATGATCGCGGCCAGCGCGAACGCCACCGCCAGCGGCATCGCCGGGATCAGCCAGTGGATGAAGAAGCCGGCGCCGAGCACGGTGAACACCACCAGCCCCAGCGCCAGCTCGAGGATCGCGCCCTTGTCGCGGAACAGGCCCTGCTTGGGGATGCGCCAGCCGTCCAGGAACAGCAGCGGCGGCAGGAACAGCAGGAAGAACAGCTCCGGTTCCAGTTCCTGGCCCTTGTCGAACACCCCGGAGATCACCGCGCCGAGCGCGATCTGCACCAGCGGCAGGGGCAGCGAGAAGGGCAGGATGCGGATGAGGTAGCCACTAGCGGCCACCGCCAGCAACATCGCCAGGACAACGTCGATCGAATGCATGCCAGTTCCATGGAAGGGAGCGCGTGGCGCGAGCGCCTGCCGCGCCGGGTGATGCCGGGCCGCGGCGTCGTCTGGCCCTCACGAAGTTGAACATACCCGGTCGCAATCGTTGATGAAAACCCGCCGTGGCCGGGGACCGCGCAGCCGCTACACTGCCGGGCCTGTCCCATCGGAGGGAGGCACCATGCAGTTCCTGCTGCTGATCTACAACGACCCCGCCCTGCTCGACGCGCTGCCCGAGGGCGAGGCCGACGCGATGATGCGCGCGTGCTTCGCCAACGCCGACGCGATGCAGGCGCGCGGCGCCCTGCTGCAGTCGCAGCAGCTCGAGCAGGCCGCCGGCGCGCGCAGCGTGCGC
>DNXT01000126.1:6497-6740 GCA_003505795.1 Lysobacteraceae bacterium
CCGGCGCGCGCAGCGTGCGCATCCGCGATGGCCGCACCCACGTGTCCGACGGCCCGTTCGCCGAGACCAAGGAACTGCTGGGCGGCTTCAACCTGATCGAGGCCGACAGCCTGGAGCAGGCGGTGGAGATCGCCGCGACCTTCCCGTGGGCGAAGACCGGCTGCGTCGAGGTCCGCGCGATCCGTGACCTGGACGCGGTGCGACGCCGGGTCGGCGCCGCCGCGGCGACCGCCTAGCCAGGGC
>DNXT01000474.1 GCA_003505795.1 Lysobacteraceae bacterium
GCCGGCATGCGCGAGCGCGGCGGCCTGCAGTTCCTGCTGGATGCGCGCGGCCACGTCCTCGGCGCCGGCGCGCGGGGTCGCCGGCAGCAGCATCGCGAATTCCTCGCCGCCATAACGTGCCACCAGATCGTCCGGCCGGCACGCCACGCGCTGCAGCACCGCGGCGAGCTGGCGCAGGCACTGGTCGCCCTGCGGATGGCCGTAGTGGTCGTTGTATTGCTTGAAATAGTCGACATCGAGCATCAGCACCGACAGCGCGCCGGCCCCGTCCCGCATCCCGGCGAGGGCGCGCTCGAAGGCGCGGTCGAAACCGCGCCGGTTGGCGATCCCGGTCAGGTGGTCGTGCTTGGCATGCCGCTGCAGCTGCCGGTTGGCGTCCTCGAGCAGGCGGTTGGCCTCGGCCAGCGCCTCGGTGGTGCGCGCCAGGCGCTGCTGCACGCGCAGGTGCTCGGTGATGTCGGTCAGCGCCATGGTCAGCGCGATCACCGCGCCGTCGAGGTCGCGCACCGCCTGCACCCGCACGTGGCAGGTGCGCCCGTCCCAGTCCACGGTGCGGTCCGGAACGTCCTTGCCGGCGTCGAGCAGGGCGAAATCGTCCACCGCATCGATGCCGGCCTGCGCGGACAACTCGGCCACCGGGCGCCCCGCCATCTCCTGCACGCGCATGCCGCGCAGGCGCGCCATCGCCTCGTTGACCGCCACGTAGCGGTGCTCGCGGTCGATCAGGCACAGCGCCACCGGCGCGGCGGCGTACAGCGCCTCCAGCTGGAACAGGCGCTGGTCCGGGGCGCCGGCCCCGGCTGCATTGCCGGGCGTGACGTCACGGTCGATGCCGCGGTAGCCGCGCAGTTCGCCGTGCTCGTCGAACAGCGGCACGCCGCTGGTCTCCAGCACCACGATGCGCCCGTCGGCACGCAGGTTGCGGTTGAGCAGGCCGCGGAACGCGCGCCGTTCGGCGACGATCGCCGCGAACTCGCGGCCCACGCGCTCGGCCTCGGCCGCCGGCATCAGCTCGAACGGGGTGCGCCCCAGCAGCTGTGCCGGGGTGAAGCCGAGCAGCGCCTCGCAGGCATGCGAGCAGAAGGTGTAGCGGCCCTGGGCGTCCACTTCCCAGATCCAGTCGCTGTTGTGGTGCACGATCTCCTGGAGATGGCGCATCCGGCGTTCGCTATCGGACACTCGTGCTTTTCCTTCCGGCCATCGCCCCGCGGCGCTCAGAACCCGTAGCGCAGGAAGCCGCCATCCACGGCGATGCATTCGCCGGTGATGTAGCTGGAAGCCGGCAGGCACAGGAAACCCACCGCCGCGGCCACTTCCTCCGGTTCGCCGATGCGACGCATCGGCGTGCGCTCGATCACCTGCTCGTAGTAGTCCGGGTCCGACAGCGGAGCGGACGTGCGGCGGGTGCGGATGTACCAGGGCGCGACCGAATTGACCCGCACCCCGTCCTCGGCCCATTCGGCGGCGAGGTTGCGGGTCATCTGGTGCAGCGCGGCCTTGGTCATGCCGTATGGCGCGCCGCTGCGCACGTGGATCACGCCGGACACGCTGCCGACGTTGACGATGGCCGAGCTGGCGTGCCGGGTCAGCAGCGGATGCGCGTAGCGCGACAGCTCGAAGGCCGAGAACAGGTTGGTCTCGAAGATCCCGCGCCATTCGTCCTCGGTGTAGTCCACCGCCGCGCGGGTGAGGTTGCCGCCGGCGTTGTTGACCAGCAGGTTCAGCCCGTCGACGTGGTCCTCGACCCAGTCCAGGATCGCGCGCCGGTCCTCGTCGTCGGCCACGTCGGCCGACAGGCCATGGATCTCGCGCCCGGGGAACTCCTCGGCCAGATCGTCGCGGGCCAGCGCCAGCGCATCGGCGTCGCGCGCCACCAGCAGCAGGTCGGCGCCGAAACCCAGCAGTTCGCGGGCGATGGCCAGGCCGATGCCGGCGCTGGCGCCGGTGATCAGGGCGGTCTGTCCATCCAGCCGCCAGCGGTGCTGTGTCACGTCTCGTTCCTCCAAACCGCAGCCGCGCACGCACGCCGCGCGCTGGGCGTAGGATAGCGCCACGCCGAGCGAGGTCGTTGCCGATGAATGCCAAGTTGTCATTGGGACTGTTGCTGCTGACGCTGCTGGCCGGGTGCAAGCGCCCGCAGCCGCCGCCGACCGACAAGCCGCCGGAGCCGCAGGCCAGCGCGATGCGCGATGCGATCCAGCAGCCGCTGGACAAGGCCCATGCGCTGCAGCGGGACCTGGACCAGGCCGCCGCACGGCAGGGCGCGGCCGTCGATGCCGCCACGCAGTGAGAAACGCACTGCCGTAGGCCTGGCCGCCATGCCGCAGGAGGCTGGCTTCTCTTGTGGGAGGGACTTCAGTCGCGACCGGGCCTTGCCGGAACGGCGTCGCGACGACTGAAGTCCCTCCCACAGCCCTCACCGGAAGCATCGCCACGCACGGCGGCGCGACGGGCATCCCACCCTCCCGGGCTTCCGGCGGCGCGGGCTGAAGTCGCTCCCGCAGAATCCCGCCTCGGGTAATGGCGTCCGAAACCCGGCCCGGCGTGGCGCCGGGCATCGCGCAGGCTATCCGCTCAGAAACCGCAGAAGCAGTAGGCCAGCGACTTCACCGGCGCTGCGCCGGCCTTGGCGTCGCGCACCGCGTCCTCGACGAAGCGCAGCTGCGTGTCCATTTCCGGCAGCGAACGCGCCAGCATCGCCCGGGCCAGGTCCGAGTCGCCCAGCGCCCAGGCGCCGATGCGGCTGCCGGCGAATCCACTCATGAACTGCGCGAACGGGGTGGCGGGCTTCTCCACGTAACGCACCCGGAACTTGCCCCGGGTCAGCCTGGCGCGCGCCGCGGCATCGGCGACGGCGTCCTTCATGCCGCCGAACGCGTCGACCAGACCGCGCTCCTTGGCCTGCGCGCCGCTCCACACGCGGCCGCGGGCCACGTGGTCGATGGCCTCCACCGATTGCTTGCGCGCACTGGCGACCTTGCCGGTGAAGTCGGCATAGCCCTTGTTGATCACCGACTGGATCACCTGGCCGACCGCCGGGTCCAGCGGCCGGCTGATGTCGAACGCGCCGGCGAAACGGGTGGTGCCGACGCCGTCGGTATGCACGCCGATCTTGCCCAGGGTGCGGGTGACGTTGGGGATCATGCCGAAGATGCCGATCGAGCCGCTGATGGTCGACGGATCGGCGTAGATGCGGTCGGCGTCCATGCTGATCCAGTAGCCGCCGGAGGCGGCCAGGTCGCCCATCGACACCACCACCGGCTTGCCGGCGGCCTTCAGCGCGACCACCTCGCGGCGGATCTGCTCGGAGGCGAACACCTCGCCGCCGGGCGAATCCACCCGCAGCACCACCGCCTTCACGTCTTCGTCGTCGCGCGCCTGGCGCAGCAGCGCCGCGGTCGACTCGCCGCCGATCTTGCCGGCCGGCTGCTCGCCGCCGCTGATCTCGCCCTCGGCGACCACCACCGCCACCTGCGGACGCGAGTCCATCGGCGAGCGGCGCGCGTCGAGCTGGGCCAGGTAGCCGCCGAGACCGACGTTGCGGAAGCCCTCGTCGGCGTCGCTGTCGGCCACGCCGCGCTCGGCCAGCAGCTCGCCGAGCTGCTCGCGCGTCTTCAGCCCGTCCACCAGCTTCTGCTGCAGCGCGTACTTGGCCAGGTCGCCGCCGGCGGCGGCGATCCCCTCGGGCATCGTGTCGATGCCGGCGGCGATCTGCTCCGGGGTGAGCTTGCGCGCGGCGGCGACGTCGGCGAGATAGCGCTGCCACACGTCGTTCATCCAGAACAGGTCCGCTTCCTTGGCGTCGGCCGAGGCGGCGTCGAGGATGTACGGCTCGGCCGCGGACTTGTACTCGCCCACGCGGAACAGGTGCACGTCCACCCCGAGCTTGTCCTGCAGGCCCTCGCGGAAGTACTGGCGGTAGCGGCCGAGGCCTTCCAGCACCACGCCGCCCATCGGGTCGAGGTAGACCTCGCTGGCCTGCGCCGCCAGCAGGTACTGCGCCTGGGTCATGTTCTCGCTGAAGGCGACGATCTGCTTGCCCGAGGCCTTCAGTTCCTGCAGCGCCGCGGCCACCTCGCGCAGCGAGGCGAAGCCGGACGGCTGCAGCTTGTCCAGGTCCAGCAGCACGCGCTCGATCTTCTTGTCGTCCTTGGCCGCCTCGATGGCCCGGATCAGGTCGCGCAACTGGATTTCCTCGGCCGCCTTGTCGCCCACCGCCTTGGCCAGCGCGCGGCTGACCGGATCCGCGCTGAACTGCTCGACCAGCTTGCCTTCCGGCGCGATCACCAGCGTGGTCCGGTCCTGCAGCGGCTTGACCCCGCTGCCGCGCGCCATCGCCGCCACCAGCACCAGCAGCATCAGGAACAGCAGGCCGAAGAACAGCAGGTTCAGGATCAGCCGGCGGGTGAAGTTCATCACATCCCACAGGCCGACGAAGAAGGCGGCGACGGGATTGCGACGCGCGGGTTGGTTCATGGAGGACTCCATCCAGGAAAACGTCTATACGGCGATTGCAGCATACCGGCTGTCATGCGGCCGGGCATGCGCAGGAAGTCAGGGGGCCGGGGCCGGTCATCGCCTGCACAGGGAAGACGGGAAGCGCTCCCCGCCGGCGCGGGGAAGGACATCGGCCTGCGCCGGATTCAACCACCGGGCTGGCGCGCCCGCGGATGGACGGCACGCTCCAGCGCGATCCGCCGGCTGCTGACCTGGAAGCGCCAGCCCATCAGCAGCGCCGCCGCGGTCAGGCCGATGATCAGGCCGATCCACATGCCCTGCGGCCCCCAGCCCAGGCCCAGGCCGAGCCCGGCACCCAGCGGCATGCCCAGCCCCCAGTAGGCGAACATGGCGATGAACATCGGCACCCGGGTGTCCTTGAGCCCGCGCAGGGCGCCGGCGGAGAGCACCTGGATGCCGTCCGGGAACTGGAACGTCGCCGCGAACAGCAGCAGCGTGGAGGCCAGCGCCGCCACCGCCACGTCGTCGGTATAGACCCCGACGATGGCGCCATGGCCGAGCAGCAGGGCGGTCGCCGACAGCGCCTGGGTGCCGAGCACGATCGCGTAGCCGGCCCAGGCCGCCTGGCGCATGCGCAGCACGTCGCCGCGGCCGACCGCGTGGCCCACGCGCACCGTGGTGGCCTCGGCCACGCCCATCGGGATCATGAAGCACAGCTGCGAGACGTTGATCGCGATCTGGTGGGCGGCGGCCTCGGTCGAGCCGAGCCGCCCGATCAGCAGCGCGGTGACGATGAACAGGCCGCCCTCCATCAGCACGGTGATGCCGATCGGCAGGCCGGTCCTGAGCAGGTCGCGGATCGGCGCCCAGCGCGGCCCTTCCAGGTGCGCGAACAGCTGCAGTCCGGCAAACCGCCTGGAGCGCAACAGGTAGCACGCGAACGCCAGCGCCTGCATCCACATCGTCGCCGCCGAGGCCATGCCCAGCCCCTCGGCGCCGTGCTCGGCGAAACCGAAGCGGCCGTAGGTCAGCGCATAGCCCAGCGGCGCCAGCACCAGCAGCCCGCCGAAGCCCAGCAGCATGGTCGGCAACGTCCAGTGCATGCCTTCGCTCAGGTAGCGCATACAGAAGAACAGGGTCAGCGCCGGCCCGCCCCAGCGCACCGCGTGCAGGAACGCGGTGGCCCCCGGCACGATGTCCGCGGCGATGCCGAAGGTCGGCAGCAGCGGCGGCACCGCGCTCAGGAACGCGAACATCACCGCGCCCAGGCCGAGCGCCAGCCACAGCGCCTGGCGGAACAGCGGCCCGATCTCGCGGTCGCGGCCGGCGCCATGCAGCTGCGACACCGAGGCGGTCAGCGAGATCAGAGTGCCGATCGGGACCAGCATCGGCAGCCACAGCAGCGCGGTGCCGATGGTCACCGCGGCCAGGGTCTGGGTACCGTGGTGGCCGGCGATGACGTTGTCGACGAAGCCGATCAGGCCGGTGGAAACGTGGCCCAGCACGAGCGGAAGCGCGAGCAGGCCGGTGGCGCGCACCTCGGAACCGAAGCGCGGCGCCGGCACAGGGAAGACGGACATGGGAAAACGCAATGCGCGTACTGCGGCCGCGTCAGGGAAAGCGCTGGCACCGGGTCGCGTGAGGCCGCTATCTTACCCGTCACTTCCTTGCCCGCCCATGACGATGAGTGATTCGGCCGATCACCCGCACGCCTGCGAGAACTGCGCCACCCAGCTGCAGGGCGGGTTCTGCCACCGGTGCGGGCAGAGCGCGCACAGCCCGGTACGCAGTTTCGCGCACGCGGTGGAGGAGGTGTTCGAGTCGTTCTGGCACCTGGACGGGCGCATCTTCCGCACCCTGCGCGACCTGCTGGTGCCCGGCCGGGTCGCGGCCGCCTATCTGGCCGGCAAGCGGATGCCCTACGTCGCGCCGATGCGGCTGTTCGTGATCCTCAGCCTGCTGACGTTCTTCGTCGCGCGCCTGGCCGTGCACATGGACGCGCCGGCGCCGAGCGCCGACGGCAGCGCCACCGCCGCCGTCCCGGCCAAGCCGGCCAAGGACTTCCGGCAGGCGCGCAGCGTGGAAGAGGTGGAAGCCACCCGCAAGGCGTTCGTGGACAACTTCGGCGCCGCCCGCGATGCGTTCCCCGAGAACATGGGGGCGGCCCGGCGCGGGATGGAAACGGCGATCGGCAAGGTCAACGCCGAGGCCGACAAGCGCCTGGCCGAACTGCGCAGCGCGCCGGACCCGAACGTGGCGCAGACCCGGGACAACATCGCCACGGCGATCACGCCCGACGACCAGCCGTGGAACGCGCAGACCAATCCGGTCGAGGTGGCCTGGCTGCCGGGCCTGGCCAACCGCTGGCTCAACCGCCAGATCGGCCGCGTGCAGCAGAACCTGCCGCGCCTGCGCGACAACCCGCAGTTGCTGTTCAACGCGTTCTTCGCCGCGGTGCCCTCGGTGCTGTTCGTGCTGGTGCCGCTGTTCGCGCTGATGCTGCGGGTGTTCTACATCGAGACCGGCCGGCTGTACCTGGAGCACCTGGTGGTGGCGGTCTACAGCCACGCGTTCCTGTGCCTGGACCTGCTGGCGATCCTGCTGCTGTCGCTGCTCGGCGACGCGCTGGCCGGCATCGCGCCGTGGAGCGGCTGGCTGGTGGGCGGCGCCCAGACCCTGCTGCTGCTGTGGATGCCGGTCTACCTGCTGCTGATGCAGCAGCGCGTCTACCGCCAGTTCTGGCTGGTCACGCTGGTGAAGTACGGCGTGCTGGGATGGCTGTACTTCAGCGTGGTGACGTTCGCCGCGGCCGCGCTGATGATCGCCAGCCTGGCCCGGTTCTGAGCACGCCTCAACGCCCGAGCTTGCGCCGCAGCCAGGCCGCCCGCGCGCCCGGCGCCTGCGCCAGCAGTTCCTCGCGCAACGCGTCGCGGTCCTGCGGCGGGGTGCGCTGCGACAGCAGCGACAGCTGCTCCAGCTGTTCGGCATCGAGGCTGCGCAGCAGTCCCAGCAGCGTTTCGCGCTGCGCGGCCGGCACGTAGCCGAACAGCGGCTGCAGCTGCGGATAGCGCGCGCCCAGCGTCGGCCCCAGCCGCCAGCCATCGCGGTGCAGCCGGTCCATCGCCGCGAACTGGGTGCGCAAGGCCTGCTGCTGTTCCAGCGGCAACGCCGTCACCTCGGCCTGCGCGCGCCGGACCTCGGCGCGGCTGGCCTCGTCCA
>DNXT01000475.1:0-12464 GCA_003505795.1 Lysobacteraceae bacterium
GGCTTCGTCCGCCACCGCCGCGGCGGCGGCTTGCGCCGCCTTGCGCTCGGCCTCGACGCGGTCGCGCTCGGCCTGTTCTTCCTTGCGCTTGCGCTCCAGTTCCTCGGCGCGCGCGCGGTCCACCTCGGCCAGGCGCTGCTGCTCGGCGAGGTTGCGCTGGCGCGACTCCTCGAGCTTGCGCAGGATCTCCGCGCGCTCGTCGTTCGCCGAGACCGGCGCCGGCTTGCCGCCGATCTCGTTGTCGGCGGTCTTCACGTAGGTGCGCTTCTGCCGGACCTCGACGTTGACCGTGGTCTTGCTGCGCCCGGCGCTGACCGTCACTTCCTGCAGCTTGCGGCGGTTGAGCGTGATCTTCCTGGCCGCTTCGCCGGCGACATCGGCCGGAGCCTCCGCCTTGCCGTGGGTGCGGCGCAGGAAGCCCAGCAGCTTCATCTTCTCGGTACTGGTCACGACCTGGTCGGGACCGCTGAACTTCATGCCGGCCTCGGCCAGCTGCTCCAGCAGTTTCTCGACCGGCGTGTTGACCAGTTCGGCAAGCTTGCGGATGGTGGTTTGCTGCGACATTCGGATCCTATGATCTGGTTGGCGCCCCCTCGCCCAGAGCAAGGGATACGCGGATTCTAAGCCCTGAGGGGTTCAGGGCGCGGTTCATTGCCGGCTCATTCGCCACGCTCCAGACGGGCGATCTCCTCGGCACGGGCCGCCAGGATCAGCGCCGCGGCGCGCTCCTGGGTCAGGCCCTCGATACCGAACTCGACGATCTCATCGGCAGCGAGATCGGACAACTCCTCGCTGGTACGCACGCCGTTCTCGGCAAGCGCGAAGGCGGTCGCCTCGTCCATGCCCTCCAGCGCCAGCAGGTCCTCCGCCGGCTGGTTCTCGTCCAGCACTTCCTCTTCGGCCAGCGCCGCGTTCAACAGGGCGTCGCGGGCACGGGCACGCAGCTCCTCGACGATGTCCTCGTCGAAGCCCTCCACCGCCAGCAGCTCGCCGACCGGCACGTAGGCGATTTCCTCGACCGTGTTGAAGCCTTCGGCGACCAGGATGCTGGCGATTTCCTCGTCCACTTCCAGCTTCTCCATGAACAGCTGGCGCGCGGCGGCCTGCTCGGCCTCGGACTTGGCGGCGACCTGGTCGGCGGTCATCACGTTGAGCTGCCAGCCGGTCAGGCGGCTGGCCAGGCGCACGTTCTGGCCGCCCTTGCCGATCGCCTGGGCCAGGCGGTCCTCGGCCACGGCCAGGTCCATCGAGTGCTTTTCCTCGTCGACGATGATCGACTGCACCTCGGCCGGCGCCATCGCGTTGATGACGAAGTTGGCCGGGTTCTCGTTCCACAGCACGATGTCCACGCGCTCGCCGTTGAGCTCGTTGGACACCGCCTGCACGCGCGAGCCGCGCATGCCGATGCAGGCGCCGATCGGGTCGGTGCGGGTGTCGTGCGCGACCACCGCGATCTTGGCGCGGTCGCCCGGATCGCGCGCGCAGCCCTTGATCTCGACCAGGCCCTGGCCCACTTCCGGCACCTCGAGCTTGAACAGCTCGATCATGAATTCGGGCGCGGCGCGGCTGATGAACAGCTGCGGGCCGCGCGGCTCCGAACGCACCTCGGCCAGGTAGCCGCGCACGCGGTCGCCGGCGCGCAGCACGTCGCGCGGGATGCCCTTGTCCTTGGGGATGAACGCTTCCGCATTCCCGCCCAGGTCGACGTAGATGTTGCCGCGCTCGGCGCGCTTGACCACGCCGGTGATCAGCTCGCCGACGCGATCCTTCCACGCATCGACCACCTGCTGGCGCTCGGCCTCGCGCACGCGCTGGACGATGACCTGCTTGGCGGCCTGCGCGGCGATGCGGCCGAAGTCCGGGTTCTCGATCGGCTCCTCGATGTAGTCGCCGACCTCGACGCCATCGGCCTCGTCGACCGCGTCCATCAGGCGGATCTGCCGGTCGGGCGATTCCATGACGACGTCGTCGGCCACCACTTCCCAGCGGCGGAAGGTCTCGTAGCTGCCGTCCTTCTGATCGATGGCGACGCGCGCCAGCACGTCCTGGTCGGGATAGCGCTTCTTGGCCGCAGACGCCAGCGCGGCCTCGATCGCCTCGAAGATCACTTCGCGCGGCACGCCCTTCTCGTTGGCGACCGCATCCACTACCAGCAAAAGCTCTTTGCTCATTTGGTCACTCCGCGCGCGGCTTTCCGGCCGCCGACTCGTTGGATGGTTTGTTCTTGCCCTGCCCCGGTTTCTTCGGGCCAGGCTTGTTCGGTTTCTGCGGGGCCAGGCCCAGCGCGGCCCAGTCCGGGAGGATACGGGCCTTGTCGATGTTGTCGAACGCCACTTCCAGCTCGGCGCCGTCGACCTCGAACACCACCTGCCCGGCCGCCTCGTCCACGCGCGCGATGCGGCCCTGCAGGCGCCGGCGACCGTTCTGCGGCAGCTTCAGGCCGACCTTGGCCGACTCGTCCAGGTGGCGCGCGAACTGGGCCAGGGTGAACAGCGGGCGGTCGACGCCGGGCGAGGACACTTCCAGCGTGTAGTTGCCGCTGATCGGATCCTCGACGTCCAGCTGCGCCGACACTTCCCGGCTCACGCGCTCGCAATCGTCGATGTTGACGACGCGCTCGGGCTGCTCGGCCAGCGGCACGTCGATGTACAGGCGCAGCGTCGCGCCGCCGGGCGCCGGCAGGTACTCCGCCCCCAGCAGATCGAGCCCCAGAGCCTCCACGGTGGGGGCCAGCAGATTCGCGATTTCGGTTGCCTTGTCGCTCACAGCCCACCTTGTCCAGATTCGACCAGCCGCAGGCCCCGAAAAAACACCCGGCCCGCGGAAAAAACAAGGGGCCCATTGGGCCCCTTGCGTAAAAATTCCAACCTCTCGGGGTTGGCGCAAAGACGGGAACATGCGTCTTTGCGAATCCAGGAAACAAGGCCGGCTTTCGACGGCCTGAATCTTGGTAGCGGGGGCAGGATTTGAACCTGCGACCTTCGGGTTATGAGCCCGACGAGCTGCCAGACTGCTCCACCCCGCAGCAGAAGCGGAATTATGAAGAATCAGGAAAACAATTGCAAGCCCTGATTAATCACCTGATTGGATGGCTTGGCCACCAATCGACGCCGTCAATGATACCCGTACGGCGCGCTAACCGGAATACCCGATCCGCGGAAACATCGAAAAACCTTGCCGCCGACCGCGCGGCGTTCAGGCCAGGTGCGCGAACGCGCGCTGGCACCACACCATGATCGGGTTCCAGGCCAGGCCCAGCGCCAGCAACGCGATCGCGTTGACGCCGAGCACGATGCCGAGCACGCGGTCGTCGTTGGCCGGCAACGGCTCGCCGACCGGCTCGTCGAAGTACATCACCTTGATCACGCGCAGGTAGTAGAACGCACCGACCACGGCGCAGACCACGCCGAGGATCGCCAGCCACAGCATGCCGCCCTGCACCGCCGCGCCCAGCACCGCCAGCTTCGACCAGAAGCCCAGGAACGGCGGGATGCCCGCCAGCGACGCCATGATGCACAGCACCAGGCCGGCCATCCACGGGCTGCGGGCGTTCAGGCCCTTGAAGTCGTCGATGTTCTCGGCCTCGAAGCCGTTGCGCGACAGCGCGATGATCGCGCCGAACGAGGCGGTCGACATGATCGCGTAGCTGATCGCGTAGAACAGCGCCGCCGCGTAGCCGCGCTCGTCGCCGCCGGCCACCGCCATCAGCAGGAAGCCGATGTGCGACACGGTCGAGTACGCCAGCATGCGCTTGAGGTTGCTCTGCGCGATCGCCATCAGGTTGCCGACGACCAGCGACAGCGCGGCCAGCCCGCCGATCAGCAGGTGCCACTGCGGCGACAGCGGGCCCACGCCCGCCTCCAGCAGCCGGTAGGCCATGCCGAACGCGGCCAGCTTGGGCGCCGAGCTGATGAACAGCGCGACCGGGGCCGGTGCGCCCTGGTAGACGTCGGGCAGCCACATGTGGAACGGCGCCGCCCCGAGCTTGAAGGCCACGCCGGCGATCATGAAGATCGTGCCGGTCAGCAGCAGGGTCTTCTCGTCCGAGCCCTCGATGGCTTCGTGGATGCCGGCCAGGCTGAGCGTGCCGGTCGCGCCGTAGACCAGCGACATGCCGTACAGCAGCAGGCCCGAGGCCAGCGAGCCGAGCACGATGTACTTCATCGCCGCCTCGGTGGCCAGGCCGTTGTCGCGGTTGGAGGCGACCAGCGCGTAGGAGCACAGCGCCAGCAGCTCCAGGCCCAGGTAGACCATCAGCAGGCTGCCGGCCGAGACCAGGATCATCATGCCGGCGGTGGCGAACAGCACCAGCACCGGGATCTCGCCCTGGTACAGGTTGCGCTCGCGCAGGTAGCTCCAGCCGTAGACCAGCGACAGGCCGCTGACCAGCACGATCACCGTCTTCATCACGTCGGCGGCGGTGTCGCGCACGAACATGCCGTGGAAGACCTCGCCCTGCCCGCCGGTACCGGTGGCGAGCATCGCGAGCACGACCGCCAGCACCGCGACGGAGATCAGGTGGGTCCAGACCTTGTGCCGCTGGCCGACGAACAGGTCGATCATCAGCAGCGCGAAGGCGCCGCCGATGAGCACCAGTTCGGGGGCGAGCGGCGCCAGGTCGGCGGTGGTCAACGGCAAAGGCGTTGGCGTGGTCATCATCAAATCCTGGAATCAATACGTGCGCGGTAGCCGGTCACAGCTTGGTCACGGCGATCTGCGTGGCCAGCTTGGCGATGGACGGCTCCATCAAATCGGTCAGCGGCTTCGGATACACGCCCAGCGCGAGCACGCCGGCGGCGAACACGCCCAGCACCAACGCCTCGCGACGGTTGATGTCCTTCAGCTCGGCGACGTGGGCATTGGCGATCTCGCCGAAGAACACGCGCTTGTACAGCCACAGCGTGTAGGCGGCGGTGATCACCAGCGTGGTCGCGGCGGCGAAGGCGATCAGCGGATGCTTCTGGAAGCTGGCCAGGATGACCATGAACTCGCCGACGAATCCGCTGGTGCCCGGCAGGCCGGCGTTGGCCATGTAGAACAGCATCGCGAACGTGGCGAACCACGGCATCACGTTGACCACGCCGCCGTAATCGGCGATGCGGCGGGTGTGCATGCGGTCGTACAGCACGCCGATGCAGGTGAACATCGCGCCCGACACGAAACCGTGCGAGATCATCTGCACCATCGCGCCCTGCAGGCCCAGCCGCGCGGCGTCGACGCTGCCGTAGTCGCGCACCAGGGTGAAGGCGATGAAGGTGCCCAGGGTGACGAAGCCCATGTGCGCGATCGAGGAATACGCGACCAGCTTCTTCATGTCGTCCTGCACCAGCGCGACCAGGCCGACGTAGATCACCGCGATCAGCGACAGCGCGATCACCACCCAGGCGTACTCGTGGCTGGCGTCCGGCACGATCGGCAGGTTGAAGCGCAGGAAACCGTAGCCGCCGATCTTCAGCGCGATCGCCGCCAGGATCACCGAACCGGCGGTCGGCGCCTCCACGTGCGCGTCCGGCAGCCAGGTGTGGACCGGAAACATCGGCACCTTGACCGCGAACGCGATCAGGAACGCGAAGAATATCCAGGCCTGCTCCTTGGCGGTCAGCTGCATCGCGTACAGATCGGCCAGCTGGAAGCTGCCGCCCTTCAGGTACAGGTAGATCAGCGCCACCAGCATCAGCACCGAGCCGAGGAAGGTGTACAGGAAGAACTTGACCGCCGCGTAGATGCGGCGCGGGCCGCCCCAGATGCCGATGATCAGGAACATCGGGATCAGCATCGCCTCGAAGAACACGTAGAACAGCATCGCGTCGGTCGCCGCGAACATGCCCACGGTCACGCCTTCCAGGATCAGGAACGCCGCCACGTACTGGTTGACCCGCTTCTCGATCGCGCTCCAGGCGCCGACCAGCGACAGCACGGTCACCAGCGTGGTGAGCAGGATCAGCGCGATCGCGATGCCGTCCACGCCCAGGTTGTAGCCGATGTCGTAGGCCGGGATCCACGCGTGCTGCTCGATGAACTGCAACGCGTCGTTCGACGTGTCGTAGCCGCCGAGCAGCGGCAGGCTGAAGGCGAACGTGAGCAGCGCCACCGCCAGCGCGGCCCAGCGGGCGGCAGTGGCGTTGCGCAAGGCAAGGATCAGGGCGCCACCGATGATCGGCAGCCAGATCAGGACAGACAGTAGGGGCCAGTTCGACACGTCTTCTTATTCCGTACAGGTCAACGCCAGAAATGCATCAGTACCGCCAACAGGGCGATCAGACCGATGATCATTGCGAAGGCGTAGTGATAGAGGAAACCGGATTGCGTGCGACGCAGCAGGTTTGCGGCAAGATCGATGATGCGGGCCGAGCCGTTGACCATCACGCCATCGACGACATGGGTGTCGATCGCGCGCGAAGCCTTGCCCAGGCCGACGCCGCCGCCGGCGAAACCGCCGATCCACAGCTTGTCGAAGCCGTACTTGTTCTCCAGGATCCACACCGGCAGCGCCATCTTCCTGCGCGCGGCGGCGGCCCACTCCGGCTTCCACAGATACAGGACGGCGGCCAGCAGCAGGCCGGCCACGGTCAGGAAGAACGGCCACGCCGCCAGCCCGTGCAGGGCGAACGCGACCGGGCCATGGAACTCCTCGGCGAGCGCGCCGACGGTGTCGCGGGCCGGATCGTAGAAATCGACGATGCCGGTGAAGAACGAGACCGCCTGCCCCTTCACCGCCTCGGCGGCATGGTGGCCGGCCCAGTCGGTGCCGAACAGCATCGGGCCGATGGTGAAGAAGCCGACCGCGATCGACGGGATCGCCAGCAGCACCAGCGGCAGCGTCACCACCCACGGCGACTCGTGCGGCTCGTGCGCGCCATGGCCGTGGTCGTGGCCGTGGTCGTCATCATGGGCATGCACCTGGGCCTCGGCGTCGGTGTGCGCGGCATCGCCATGCGCATGCTCGTCGTGGCCATGGCCGTGGCCGGCGTGCGCGTCGCGGAAGCGCTCCTTGCCGTGGAAGGTCAGGAACAGCAGGCGGAAGCTGTAGAAGCTGGTCACCAGCACGCCGCCGAGCACCGCCCAGTAGCCGTAGGTCGCCACCCAGCTGTGCGCCTCGTGGGCGTGGTGCTGGGCCGCCTCGATGATGGTGTCCTTGGAGTAGAAACCGGAGAAGAACGGCGTGCCGACCAGCGCCAGGGTGCCGATCACGCTGGTCCAGTAGGTGACCGGCATGTACTTGCGCAGGCCGCCCATCTTGCGCATGTCCTGCTCATGATGCATGCCGATGATGACCGAGCCGGCCGCCAGGAACAGCAGCGCCTTGAAGAAGGCATGCGTCATCAGGTGGAACACCGCCGCCGAGTAGGCCGACACGCCCAGCGCGACGGTCATGTAGCCGAGCTGCGACAGGGTCGAATACGCGACCACGCGCTTGATGTCGTTCTGCACGATGCCGATCAGGCCGGTGAAAAACGCGGTGGTGGCGCCGATGAACAGCACGAAGTTGAGCGCGGTCTGCGACAGCTCGAACAGCGGCGACATGCGCGCCACCATGAAGATGCCCGCGGTCACCATGGTCGCGGCGTGGATCAGCGCCGAGATCGGGGTCGGGCCTTCCATCGAGTCCGGCAGCCACACGTGCAGCGGCACCTGCGCCGACTTGCCCATCGCGCCGATGAACAGGCAGATGCAGATCAGCGTCATCACGCTCCACACGTGCCCGTCGAACAGCTGGACCTGGGCGCCGGCCAGCTCCGGGGCGTTGGCGAACACGGTGGAGTAGTCCAGCGAACCGAACCACAGCAGCACGCCGGCGATGCCGAGGATGAAGCCGAAGTCGCCGACGCGGTTGACCAGGAACGCCTTCATGTTGGCGAACACCGCGGTCGGGCGCTTGAACCAGAAGCCGATCAGCAGGTACGACACCAGGCCCACCGCTTCCCAGCCGAAGAACAGCTGCAGGAAGTTGTTGCTCATCACCAGGGTGAGCATCGAGAAGGTGAACAGAGAGATGTAGCTGAAGAAGCGCTGGTAGCCCGGGTCCTCTTCCATATAGCCGATGGTGTAGACGTGCACCAGCAGCGACACGAAGGTCACCACGACCATCATCATCGCGGTCAGCCGGTCGACCATGAAGCCGACGTGCGCCGAGTAGTGGCCGACCTCGAAGAACGTGTACAGGTTCTGGTTGAACGGGGTCGCGCCCTGCCCGACCAGCTGGTACAGCGTCCAGCAGGACAGCGCGCAGCTGACCGCCACGCCGAGGATGGTGGCGTACTGGGCGCCCTTGCGCCCCACCTGGCGACCGAACAGGCCGGCGATGATGCTGCCCAGCAGCGGCGCAAGCACCACCGCGATCAGCAGACTCTTGGAGAGAGTGATTTCCATCTACGCGTCAGCCCTTCAACGAATCGACTTCGGCCACGTTGATCGTGTGGCGGGTACGGAACAGGGTCACCAGGATCGCCAGGCCGATGGCGGCCTCGGCGGCGGCCACGGTCAGGATGAAGAACACGAACAGCTGACCGGCCGGATCGCCCATCTGGCGGGAGAAGGCGACGAAATTGACGTTGACCGACAGCAGCATCAGTTCGATCGACATCAGCAGCACGATCACGTTCTTGCGGTTGAGGAAGATGCCGGCCAGGCTGATGCAGAACAGCACCGCGCCCAGTCCGAGCAGATGGCCCAGGGTAATCACGACTTCGCCTCCTGTCCGTCAGCGGCATCGCCCGGCTCGGCCGCAACCACCGGCGCCGGCCTGACCGCCGCCATCTTCACGATGCGCAGGCGATCGCCTGCCTTGACCCGGGTCTGCATGCCGACGTCCTGGGTCTTGATCCCCGTGCGCTTGCGCAGCGTCAGCATCACCGCCGCGATCACCGCCACGGTCAGGATCACCGCCGCGAACTCGAACGGCAGCAGGAACTCGGTGAACAGGGTATGCGCCAGCCAGGTCAGGTTGGACGTGTCGGCGGCCAGGGCGGCGGCGTTGTCGGCCGGCAGCGGCGCGGCCGAGCGGGCCTTGACCCCGATCAGGGTGACCATCTGCACCAGCATCGCGACCGCGACCAGCGCGCCGACCGGCAGGTACTTCACCCAGCCCTCGCGCAGCCGGCTGGTGTCGATGTCCAGCATCATCACCACGAACAGGAACAGCACCATCACCGCGCCGACGTAGACCAGCACCAGGGTCACGCCGAGGAACTCGGCGCCGACCAGCAGCCAGACGCAGGCCATCGAGAAGAAAGTGAGGATCAGGCACAGCACGGCGTACACCGGATTGCGCACGCTGATCACCGCGCCGGCGGAGACCGCGGCGATGCCGGCGAAGATCCAGAAAGCGATATTGACCCAGTCCATCATGACCTCAGCGGAAAGCGGCATCGGCGGCACGACGCTCGGCGATCTCGGCTTCGAGCCGGTCTCCGATCGCCAGCAGCTGCGGCTTGGTGACGATGTTCTCGCCGCGATTCTCGAAGTGATACTCGAGCACGTGGGTTTCGACGATCGAGTCCACCGGGCAGCTTTCCTCGCAGAAGCCGCAGTAGATGCACTTGAACAGGTCGATGTCGTAGCGGGTGGTACGGCGGCTGCCGTCCTCGCGCTTGGCCGAGTCGATGGTGATCGCCAGCGCCGGGCACACCGCCTCGCACAGCTTGCAGGCGATGCAGCGCTCTTCGCCGTTGGGGTAGCGGCGCAGCGCGTGCAGGCCGCGGAAGCGCGGCGACTGCGGGAACTTCTCCATCGGGTACAGCACGGTGTACTTCGGCTTGAAGGTGTACTTCAGCGTCAGCCACAGGCCGCCGAGCAGCTCCAGCAGCAGCAGGCTCTTGAAATAGTGGGTGATCTTGTTCATCGAGTTACACGCCCTTCTGGATCACGCCGTAGAACACCATCAACGCCGTGACCGCGATCCACACGATGGTCAGCGGAATGAACACCTTCCAGCCCAGACGCATGATCTGGTCGTAGCGGTAGCGCGGGAAGCTGGCGCGGAACCAGATGTACGCGCTGGCGAAGAACAGCACCTTGAGCAGCAGCCACGGCCAGCCGCCGGTCCAGATCCAGTTCAGCCACGGCGAAACGTCCGCGCTGACCCAGCCCTGGATCGGGCTCAGCCAGCCGCCGAGGAAGAAGATCGAGATCAGGAAGCTGACCAGGATCATGTTGGCGTACTCGGCCAGGAAGAACAGCGCGAACGCGCCGCCGGAGTACTCGACCATGTGGCCGGCCACGATTTCCGACTCGCCTTCCACCACGTCGAACGGCGCGCGGTTGGTCTCGGCCACGCCGGACACCCAGTAGACGATGAACAGCGGGAACAGCGGGACCAGGAACCAGTCGAGGAAGCCCGAATCGCCCGCCTGCGCCAGCACGATCTGGCTCAGGTTCACGCTCTGCGCGGCGATCATCACGCCGACCAGGGCGAAGCCCATCGCGATCTCGTAGCTGACCACCTGCGCGGCCGAGCGCATCGCGCCGAGGAAGGCGTACTTGGAGTTGGAAGCCCAGCCGGCGAGGATGATGCCGTACACGCCCAGCGAGGTCATCGCCAGCAGGTACAGCAGGCCGACGTTGGCGTTGGACAGCACCAGCTGCGCGTCGAACGGCACCACCGACCAGGCCGCGAACGCCGGCGCCAGGGTGATCAGCGGCGCGATCACGAACAGCGCCTTGTGCGTGTTGGTCGGCTGCAAGATCTCCTTGAACAGCAGCTTGAACACGTCGGCGAAGGCCTGGAAGATGCCCATGCCCACGTACATCGGCCCGTGGCGGACGTGCATCCAGCCGATCAGCTTGCGCTCCCACACCACGTAGAACGCCACCGCGACGATCACCGGCACCGCGATGACCAGGATCTTCAGCACGATCCACAGGATCGCGCCGATGTCGCCCAGTCCCAGCAGCCACTGGTGCAGCGGGTCCACCGCGTTCAACAGCATCTCGTTCATGCAGCCACCACCGTTACCCGGCCGGCGCCGAGCGGCGCGGTCGCGCCGTGGCCGGATTCGATCCAGACCGTGCCCAGCGCGACGCGCTTGTCCAGTACCACCGGCAGCGTGGCCTTACCGGCCTCGTTGCCGACCTTGACCATCTGCCCTTCCGCCACCTGCAGCTGCGCGGCCTGCAGATGATCGGCGACACGCTCGGCCGCGAGGTCGGCGAGGAAGTGCTGCTGCAGCTGTGCCGGGAGCTGCAGGCGCGGGTCGACGGGCATGGCTGGATCGCGTTCCAGCCGGCGGAGGACTTCGTGGTGGCGATCGACGACAGGCACGACGCCGACGCGTTGATCGAGATGCTTGCCACGCTGCTGTCCGGGCCGGTGCGCGGACGCGACTCGATGCACCAGCTCGACGTGCACATCGGCGTGGCGCGCTTCCGCGCCGACGCCGCCGATGCCGAGGATGTGATCGGCAAGGCCGCCCAGGCCGCGCATGCCGCACGCGAGCGCGGCGTGCTGGTCACCCGCTTCGACAACGCCATCGCCGCGCGCCTGAGCGAGCGGCTGCGCATGGTCGGCCGCCTGCATGAGGCGATCGACCGCGGCGAGTTCGAGCTGCACTACCAGCCGATCCAGCACGCGCGCGACCGGCGGCCGGTGGCGCTGGAGGCGCTGCTGCGCTGGCGCCGCCCCGATGGCGGCATGGTGCAGCCGGACGAGTTCATCCAGCTGTGCGAGGACACCGGCCTGATCGTGCCGCTGGGACGCTGGGTGATCGGCCAGGCCGCGCGCGACCAGCGCCGGCTCGCCGACGCCGGCTGGCCGGACCTGGCGATCGCGATCAACGTCTCGGCGCTGCAGTTCCTCAACACCGACCTGGCCGCCGACGTCGGCGCGGCCATCAACGAGCACGGGCTCGGCCGCGGCGCGTTGCACGTGGAACTGACCGAGAGCAGCCTGATGCGCGACCCGGAGCTGGCGCTGCGGACCATGCACGAACTGCATGCGCAGGGCGTGTGCATCTCGCTGGACGATTTCGGCACCGGCTTCTCGAGCATGTCCTACCTGCAGAACATGCCGCTGGACTCGCTCAAGATCGACCGCAGCTTCGTCACCGACGTTGACACCAATGCGCGCAACGCCTCGATCTGCCGCGCGCTGCTGACGCTGGGCCACAACCTCGGCCTGAAGGTGATCGCCGAGGGCGTGGAGACGCAGGCGCAGTACGACTGGCTGTCGGACAACGGCTGCGACCAGGTGCAGGGCTTCCTGCTGGGACGGCCGGGGCCGTTCGAGCAGGTGGTCGGGCAACTGCGGCGCGGCGCCGATCATTGAGCC
Source organism: Lysobacteraceae bacterium (assembly GCA_003505795.1). Lineage (GTDB taxonomy): Bacteria > Pseudomonadota > Gammaproteobacteria > Xanthomonadales > Xanthomonadaceae > UBA8801. The sequence continues at coordinate 12,266 of DNXT01000475.1, forward strand.
TGCTACGGACTGTCGCGGTGGGCGGCTGCTTCCTCGCTTCTGTGATCCGGATTCTGGGGTTCCGGGATATGTATGCTGGGATACGCATGTGGGAGCGACTGTAGGAGCGACTTCAGTCGCGATGGGCTGCCCCTTTGGTCTGCCGGATCCCTTTTCCGGCGAGCCCATGCGCGCCGCCCCTGCGGGGTTTTACCCGCCG
>DNXT01000475.1:12695-15993 GCA_003505795.1 Lysobacteraceae bacterium
GGGTTTTACCCGCCGTCTCCGCCGCTGCGGAAGGGACCCGGCAGATCAAGAGCCAAGCAACGGCAGAATCACGAGCAACAGCAACAGCAACAGCAACAGCAACAGGCCTGCGGCATGCGCCGGCGGCCGGTTGCGGTTCAGCGGTTCAGCGTCGTCATCATCGCTTCCGGATAGCGCGTGCCGGCGGCGGCGTCCGGCGGGAAGATCGCGTCGATCCGGGCCAGTTCCTGCGCGTCCAGCGCGATCTCCAGCGCGTCGAGGTTCTCGTCCAGGTACTTCACGCGCTTGGTGCCGGGGATCGGCACCAGATCCTCGCCCTGCGCCAGCACCCAGGCCAGCGCCAGCTGGCTGGCGGTGACGCCCTTGTCGCGGGCGATCGACTCCACCTGCTCGACCAGCTGCAGGTTGCGCGCGAAGTTCTCGCCCTGGAAACGCGGCGAGCTGCGCCGGTAGTCGTCGGCGTCGAAGTCGTCGGGGGACTTGAACGCGCCGCTGAGGAAGCCGCGCCCCAGCGGCGAGTACGGCACGAAGCCGATGCCGAGCTCGCGCACCGTGGCGAGCACGCCGTTGTTCTCCGGGTCGCGCGTCCACAGCGAATACTCGGTCTGCAGCGCAGTGATCGGGTGCACCGCATGCGCGCGTCGGATCGTCTCGGGGGCGGCCTCGGACAGGCCGAGGAAGCGCACCTTGCCCTGCTCGACCAGCCGTGCCATCGCGCCGACGGTGTCCTCGATCGGCACCTGCGGATCGACGCGGTGCTGGTAGTACAGGTCGATGTGCTCCACGCCGAGCCGCTTCAGGCTGGCCTCGCAGGCGGCCTGCACGTATTCCGGGCGGCCGCTGATGCCGCGCACCGACGGGTCGGCCGGATCCAGGCGGATGCCGAACTTGGTCGCCAGGAACACCTGGTCGCGGCGCCCGGCGATCGCCTTGCCGACCAGCACCTCGTTGGTGTGCGGGCCGTACATGTCGGCGGTGTCGAGCAAGGTCACGCCGCGCTCGAGCGCATGGTGGATCACCGCGATCGAGCCGGCCTCGTCGTTGCGGTCGCCATAGAAGGCGCTCATGCCCATGCAGCCCAGGCCGAGCGCGGAGACGGTGGGGCCGTTGCGGCCGAGAGTGCGGGTTTTCATCGGGGATGGCTCCTTGGGAGGGAGAAAGAGTAAACCGCTCGTCCGTCGGGACAAGAGGGCAACGTTTCTTGCACGCCGGCGGCGCGCAAGCGACACGCCTTCGCCGCGGCGGGAGAAGGAAACGACATCAGCGGGGCTGCACGCGGGTGCCGCCGAAGATCAGCCGCTGCGGGATCGGGCTGCGCATGAAGTCGTGCGGGAAGCCGAGCTCCACCGCACTGGCGGCATCGAGCCGCTGCAGCTGGCGCGGATCGAGCACGACCTGCAGCGCGCCCAGGTTGTCCTGCAACTGCGGCAGGGTGCGCGCGCCGACGATCGGGATCGGCGCGGCCGGGCGCTGCAGCAGCCACGCCAGCGCGACCTGCACCGGCGAGTGGCCGGTCTCGGCGGCGACCGCCTTGACCTCCTCGCCGATCGCCAGGCTGCGTTCGTTGAGCATGTCGTGCGAGTACGCGGCGTCGCTGCGCGCACCGTCCGGGGTGCTGCTGGCGGCACGGCCGCGCGCGGCGTCGAGGTCGGCGCGCGTGTACTTGCCGGTGAGGATGCCCATCGCCAGCGGCGACCACGCGTGCACCGCCAGGTCCAGCTCGCGCGCCATCGGCACCAGCTCGCGCTCGACCGTGCGCTGCGCCAGCGAATACTCGACCTGCAGCGCGATCAGCGGCGACCAGCCGCGCAGCTCGGCCAGGGTCTGCATCCGCGCCACCTGCCAGGCCGGCGTGTCGGAGATGCCGGCGTAGACGATCTTGCCGGCGCGCACCAGGTCGTCGAAGCCGCGCATCACTTCCTCGACCGGGGTGGTGCCGTCCCAGATGTGCAGGTACAGCAGGTCCAGGTAGTCGGTGCCGAGCCGCTTCAGGCTGGCCTCGACCGACTGCAGCAGGTTCTTGCGGTGGTTGCCGCCGCCGTTGGGATCGCCCGGGAACGGGTTGAGCGTGTACTTGCTGGCGATCACCAGGCGCTCGCGGCGGCCGGCGGCGAAGCGCCCGAGCAGGGTCTCGGCGCTGCCGTCGGTGTAGACGTTGGCGGTGTCGATGAAGTTGCCGCCGGCGTCGACGTAGGTATCGAACAGGCGCCGCGCATCGGCCTCGTCGGCGCCCCAGCCCCAGTCCTTGCCGAAGGTCATGGTGCCGAGCGAGATCGGGCTGACGCGCAGGCCGGAACGGCCGAGCAGGCGGTAGTCGTCGAGCTGCATGGAAGGTCTCCGTGGGGAACGGGAGCCATGCTAGGCGTGGCGGCAAGAGCGATAAATCGGGAGAATGTGGATCATCCTTGAAGTTTTCCTAAACAATGGCCGCACATCCGCTGTCCGCCGTGCTCGCCTTCGCCCGCGTCGCCCACCACGGCAGCTTCACCCGCGCCGCCGCCGAGCTGGGGGTGTCGACCTCGGCGCTGTCGCAGACGGTGCGCGCGCTGGAGGCGCGCCTGGACGTGCGCCTGCTCCACCGCACCACCCGCCGGGTGGCGCTGACCGAGCATGGCGAGCGCTTCCTGCAGCGCGTGGCGCCTGGGTTGCAGCAGATCGACTCGGCGTTCGCCGACCTCGATTTCCTGCGCGACCGCCCGGCCGGCACGCTGCGGATCAACCTGCCGGCGGCGGCGGCCGAGCAGCTGATCGCCCCGCATCTGGCGCGGTTCCTGGCGTTGTATCCGCACGTGACGGTGGAGCTGTTCGCCGAACGCGCGCTCAGCGACATCGTCGCCGGCGGCTTCGATGCCGGCATCCGCCTGGGCGAGTCGCTGGCGCGCGACATGGTCGCGCTGCCGGTCGGGCCGGCGCAGCGCCAGGCGATCGTCGCCGCGCCGGCCTATTTCGCCCGCCGTGGCGTGCCGGCGACGCCGGCGGACCTGGTCGGCCACGACTGCGTCCGCTGGCGCCGCAGCGACGGCCGCGTGCAGCCGTGGGAGTTCACCCGCGACGGCCGCGACTTCGTGGTCGAGGTCGACGGCCGGCTGCTGGTCAACGACACCGCGGTGGGGCTGCAGGCGCTGCGCACCGGCGTCGGCCTGGCGCAGGTGCTGGAGTGGCAGGTCGCCGCGGACCTGGCCAGCGGCGCGCTGCAGCGCGTGCTCGACGACTGGCAGGCGCCGTTCGCCGGCTGGCACATCTACTACCCGGCGCGCGAGCACATGGCGCCGAAGCTGCGGGTGTTCATCGACTTCCT
>DNXT01000475.1:16231-16846 GCA_003505795.1 Lysobacteraceae bacterium
GCGGGTGTTCATCGACTTCCTGCGCGAGGCCAACGGCAATGCCGGCCGGCGGCCATAGCAGCAGCGCCGGGCAGCCATACGCCTGAGGTTACCGGCGCGTATCGCCCCCATGCTGCCTAGCGGCGCCCGACCCGCCGCCGCCGCGTAGCCAATGCATCGGGTTCGGCGGCTGTACCTATGGGCTTATAGCGACGGGCAGGCGGGCCGCCTTCCTTTCGTCACTGCGCCGGGCAGGCGGGGTCCTTTCCACTGAACGACGCGCAGATCTTGCGCCTGCACTCGATGCCTTCGAGGGTGTTGGCCTGCGGGCAGCGGCGCAACTGGACCTGGATCTCCGAATGGGTGGAGGCGCTGGGCTTGGCCTTGGACTTGTCGATCGAGTCGAACGCGGCGTTGGCGTCGGCCGTGTTGCGCTGGTCCTCGGCGCGGATCTTGGTGATCAGCGAGTCCATCGATTCGTGCCTGGGCGCCTCCTTCTTTTCGTCCTGCTTGATGATGCCGAGCAGGGTGCCGAGCAGGTCGTCGTCGGAGCCTTTTCCCTGGACGGGCTTGGCCTGCGTGCGCTGGGTGCGCGCCGCCACGCTCGACGCAACGCCGGCGGCTGGGGCGCTCGGG
>DNXT01000064.1 GCA_003505795.1 Lysobacteraceae bacterium
GAGTCGGCGGGGATTCGCGGAAGGGGCATCCTGCCCCTGCCGCGAACGCCGCGCATCCATGCGCGGCGCCCTTCGGGTTCTTCCCCATCGGCCACGCCGCTACGGAGGGGCCCCGATCGGGCAACGGCAACAGCAAAAGAAAAAGCAAAAGCGAAAGCGGGTGCCGCCGTGGCGGCCGGCCAGGCAGCGCGCGTGCGCGGCAGGGTCACGGCGTCAGCAGTTCCAGCCCGCGGATCTCGCGGATGCCCAGGCCGGGGGCGTCGGTGATGCTGATCTCCGATTCGTTGAAGATCACCCCGCCCTCGACCGGGTCGAACAGGCCGAGCGAGGGGCCGTCCAGGTCGACCTTGGTGATCACGTCGGCCTTGGCCACCGCCAGGTGCACCGCGGCGGCGACGCTGATGCTCGACTCGATCATGCAGCCGATCATGCACGGCACGCCGTACAGCGCGGCGATGTCGGCGATGCGGATCGCGTTGGACAGGCCGCCGGTCTTCATCAGCTTGATGTTGATGATGTCGGCGGCGCGCTTCTGGATCAGGTCGAACACCTGCGCCGGGGCGAACACGCTCTCGTCGGCCATCACCGGCGTGTTGACGCGGTCGGTGACGTACTTGAGCCCGTCGATGTCCGAGGCCTTGACCGGCTGCTCGAGCAGCTCCAGCAGCACGCCGGCTTCCTCCAGCGTGCGCATCGCGTGCACCGCCTGCTTGGCGGTCCAGCCCTGGTTGGCGTCCAGCCGCAGCAGCGCGCGGCCCTCGACCGCGGCGTGGATCGCCTTGACCCGCTCGATGTCCAGGCCGATGTCCTTGCCGACCTTGATCTTCAGCGACTCGAAGCCGCGTTCGACCGCCGACAGCGAGTCGGCCACCATCTTGTCGATGTAGTCGACGCTGATGGTGATGTCGGTGGTGATCACCGGGTCGCCGCCGCCGAGCATCTTGTACAGCGGCGCGTCGTACAGCTGCGCCCACAGGTCGTAGACGGCGATCTCCACCGCCGCCTTGGCGCTGCTGTTGCGCTCCATCGCGCCCTGGATCAGGCCGGTGATGCGGTTGAGGTTGGCGATGTCCTCGCCGACCAGGCGCGGCTTGATGAAGCGGTCGATGGCCGCGACGATCGAGCCGTGGGTATCGCCGGTGATCGGCGCGGTGGCCGGCGCCTCGCCGTAGCCGGTGTGGCCGGTGTCGGTGTGGATCAGCACCACCACGTCCTCGACCGTCTCCACGGTGCGCAGCGCGGTCTTGAACGGGGTCTTCAGCGGCACGCGCAGCATGCCCAGCTGGATATCGGTGATCTTCATTCGGGAGTCCGTGGCCGGATGCGCTGGATGTTGGTGATGCGGTCGACGTAGGTGACGGTGTCGCTGGCCAGCATCGGCTCCAGCGGCGTGACCGAGACGCCATTGAGGTGGGCCGACACGCGCTTGCCGTCGGCGCCCGCCCAGCCGCCGCCGGCGGTGTCGTGGATCATGTAGGCCAGCCCCCGGTCGTGGCCGAGCGTCACCATGACGTGGCCGGGGATGTAGACCAGGTCGCCGACCTGCAGTTCCCGCACCGCGGCCAGGCGCTTGTCGCGGCCGTCGGCCTTGTCGAAGGCGATGCGGTCCAGCGCCGGGCTGACCGCCTGCGCGCTGGTGTTGCGCGGCATCAGCACGCCGAAGCTGCGGTAGATCTCCGAGACGAAGCCGCTGCAGTCGCGGGTGCCGTAGTCGTGGCCCCAGCCGTAGCGTTCGCCGAGGAACTTGAAGGCCTGGCTGACGAGGTTGCGCGGGGTCAGCGGCAGGTAGTCGGCGGCGCTGTCCTCGACGCGCGGCAGCAGCGCCGGCACCAGCGCGAGGCTGCCGTCGGGGTTGCGCACCGGCAGCTGGATCACCCACGACGTGTATGCCTGCTGGCCGTTGACCGGCTGGTCCGCCGGCCAGTCGACCAGCACCGGCACGCGCACGCCCATGTCCAGCTGCAGGCGCGAGACCTGCGGCTGCTCGGGCGTGTAGGCGGTGAAGGCGGTGGCGCCGGTGACGATGCGGTGCGGCTCGCGCGCGCCGTAGCCGAACACCTGCGCGGCGTCGCCGGTGGCGACGGCGGTCTTCTCGATCCACGCCGAGTAGCGTTCGCTGGCGACGAACAGCCACCGGCCGTCGGCGCTCTCGTGCAGCACCGCGACCGCGTCGCCGGGGAACAGCGCCGACTCCTGGAAGCGGTCGATGTCGGTGTCGTCGCGGCTGCTGAACACGCGCTCGTCGGTGGGGAAGGTGCGCAGCGCGGCGCGGCGCACCACCAGGCCGTAGTGCAGCGGGCGCTGCGCCGGGATCGCCGCGAGCGCGAGGTTGGCGACGATCGCGTCCAGTCGCGCCGCATCGACCGGCCGGCCCTGGACGTCGTAGAGCGGCCGTTGCGGGCGCACCGACAGCGTGTCGATCTCGCCGCGCACGAACGCCGCCGGCAACGGCGACGGCAGCGCGCGCAGGTCGTGGATGGAAGCGTCCCCGGCGCGCATGCGCGCGTTCTGCGCGGCGATGCCGGCGCGGTCGAGAAGCACCCGGTCGGGATCGGGCTGGCGCGCGACCCAGTAGCCCGGCTCGAGCTGGGCGGGCGCGACGCCGACCACGCCGGTGGCCGGATCGATCGCCGGCGGC
>DNXT01000331.1 GCA_003505795.1 Lysobacteraceae bacterium
CTCGGCATTCCTGCTGAACCGCTCTTCCGATCTGCAGCTACCGCCTGGACCCGGCCGCCCGGCGGATGCGGCCGTGGACGCTCGCCGACGGCAGCCCGCTGCTGCAGGGGATCGGCATGGCGATCGCGCCGGACGGCGCGGTCTGGCTCGGCCGCTCCTCCGGCAAGCTGTCGCGCCGCGATCCCGGCGACGGGCTCACCCGCGACGTGGCCGAGGTGCCGGCCGGTGCGCGCGTGCTGGTGTTCGACCGCGACGGCGCGCTGTGGATCGCCACCGGCCGCGGCGCGTTCGTGCTGCGGCCCGGAACCGGGCGGCCGCTCGCGGCCGAGGGCCTGCCGGTGGCCTCCTACGACGACGCGGCGATCGACCGCTTCGGCCGCTTCTGGATGGTCTCCAGCGCCGGCCTGTACCGGCGCCACCACGGACGCTGGATCGAGGTGGAAGTCCGCGGCGACCTGCCCAGCCACGATTTCTCGCGGATCTCGGTGGCGCCCGATGGCGAGGTATGGCTCTCGCTCAACGACGCCGGGCTCTGGCACGGGCGCCTGGACCGCAAGGACGTGCTGACCCTGCGCAAGGTGCAGGACCCGCTGGTGTCGCAGGTGATGCCCTACATCGTGCGGCACGACCGGCGCGGCTGGCTGTGGCTGGGCAGCAGCCAGGGCATCGACCTGTACCGCGACGGCCGCTGGGTGCGCGTGACCCAGGCCGAGGGCCTGCTCTGGGACGATCTCGCCGCCAACGCCTTCTTCGAGGACCTGGACGGCTCGATCTGGATCGGCAGCAGCCGCGGCGTCAGCCGCATCTTCGATCCCCGGGCGCTGTTCGCCAGCCATCCGCTGCGGCTGCGCATCACCCAGGTCAAGCGCGACCTGCAGCCGGTCCACCCCGGGCAGTCGCTGCTGTGGTCGGAGGCGCCGCTGGAGGTGGACCTGGCCACGCCGGGCGCCAGCGGCGGCCGCGACCGCTTCGCGTTCCGCTACCGGGTCAAGGGGCTGCAGGCGCAATGGACCGGCACCGACTCCAGCCACATCACCTATCCGGTGCTCTCGCCCGGCCGCTACGCGCTCGAGGCGCAGGCGCTGGACAGCCGCCAGCGGACCGCCAGCGACATCGCCACGTTCCCGTTCGAGATCTTCCCGCCGTGGTGGCGCAGCCCGTTCGCGATCCTCGCCTACCTGCTGGCGGCGGCCGGGGCGGTGACGCTGCTGCTGCGCTGGCGCGTCGGCCACCTGCGCGCGCGCGAACGCGAGCTGGAACGGCTGGTGGCCGAGCGCACCCTGGAACTGGAGCAGGACAAGCTGGCGCTGGAGGCGGCGCGCGCCGCGCTCGCGATCAAGGCGACCCGCGACGAGCTGACCGGGCTGCTCAACCGCACCGGCATCCTCGAGGTCATGCACGCGCAAATGATCGCCGCCGAACGCGACGGCCAGCCGCTGGCCGCGGTGCTGATCGACCTGGACCATTTCAAGCAGATCAACGACCAGCACGGGCACCTGGCCGGCGACGGCGTGCTGGCGCGGGTCGGCCGCCGCCTCAATGCCTGCCTGCGCGGCGACGACCGGATCGGGCGCTATGGCGGCGAGGAACTGCTGGCGATCATGCCCGGGCTGGCGCCGGGCGCGCACAACCGCCTGCGCGCGATCCACGACGCGGTCTGCAGCGCGCCGTACGCGGTCGACGAGCGGATCCTGGAAGTCACCTGCTCGATCGGGGTGGCCTGGTACCGCCATGGCGAGACCAGCGCGCAGCTGCTCGCGCGCGCCGACGAGGCGCTGTACCGGGCCAAGCACGGCGGACGCAACCGCATCGAGCTGGAGCATGGCGGCGCAACCCCGGCTTAACCGGCCGCTGCGGCGGCGCTCAAGCAGGCCGCCACGGCGCCGCTAACCCGAACCGGCGCCTCCACTCCCGCGCCGGACCGCGAACGTGCATTCGAGCTACAACCCCGGACTGGTGGCGCTCTCGCTGGTGGTCGCCATCCTCGCCGCGTATACCGCGCTGGACATGGCTGGCCGCGTGAGTGCGGCCAGGGGCCGTTCCGGCTTCTGGTGGCTGGCCGGCGGCGCGGCCGCGATGGGCCTTGGCATCTGGTCGATGCATTTCATCGGCATGCTGGCGTTCCAGCTGCCGATCCCGCTCGGCTACGACCTGGCGCTGACGCTGTATTCGATGGCACTGGCGATCCTGGCCTCGGCGTTCGCGCTGTGGCTGGTGTCGCAGCCGCTGCTGCCGCTGCTGCGGCTGTCGCTGGGCGCGGTGCTGATGGGCATGGGCATCGCGGTGATGCACTACATGGGCATGGCCGCGCTGCGCATGCAGCCTGGCATCGAGTACCACGCCGGCTGGTTCGCGCTGTCGGTGGCGATCGCCGTCGTCGCCTCCGCCGCGGCCCTGTGGATCGCCTTCAGCCTGCGCGAGAAGCGCGACCGCCACGCGCTGCGCCTGCTCGCGGCGCTGGTCATGGGCGTGGCCATCGTCGGCATGCACTACACCGGCATGGCCGCGGCCAGCTTCCCGCCCGGCAGCATCTGCGGCGCGGCGATCGGCGACGGCGTGCACGCCCAGTGGCTGGCGGTGCTGGTGGTGGTGGTCACCCTGTGCGTGATCGGCATCGCGCTGATCGTGTCCACGCTCGACCGCCAGTTCCAGCTGCGTACCGAGGTGCTGGCCAATTCGCTGGCGCACGCCAACGAACGGCTGGTGCAGGCCGCGCTGCACGACTCGCTGACCCAGCTGCCCAACCGCCTGCTGCTGAAGGACCGCATCGCCCAGGCGATCGAGCGCAGCCAGCGCCACCGCAAGCGCTTCGCGGTGATGTTCCTGGACCTGGACGGGTTCAAGGGCGTCAACGACGCCTACGGCCACCAGCTCGGCGACAGCCTGCTGGTGGCGGTGGGCGAGCGGCTGTCCGCGCTGATCCGCAGCCAGGACACCCTGGCCCGCCTGGGCGGCGACGAGTTCGTGCTGGCCGTGGACATCGAGGAACCGGAGGACGCGGCCGCCCTCGCCGAGCGCGTGGTCGCGGCGATCGGGTGCAGCTTCGTCCTCAACGGCATCGAGCTGCGCATCTCCACCAGCATCGGCATCGCGATCTATCCCGACGACGCCACCAGCGAGCGCCAGCTGATGGCCAACGCCGACGCGGCGATGTACCACGAGAAGGCCAGCGGCCGGAACGGCTACGCGTTCTTCGAGAGCGCGATGGACAGCAGCACCCACGAGAAGCTGATGCTGGTGCACGACCTGCCGCTGGCGCTGGAACAGCGCCAGTTCGTGCTGCACTACCAGCCCAAGTACGGCATCGGCAGCGACGCCCCGATCGGGGTCGAGGCGCTGCTGCGCTGGCAGCACCCCGAGCGCGGCCTGATCGCGCCGGACCGCTTCATCCCGGTCGCCGAGCGCATCGGCCTGATCATCCCGATCGGCGACTGGGTGCTGGACGAGGCCTGCCGGCAGATCCGCGCCTGGAGCGACGCCGGCCATGGCGACTGGAACGTGGCGGTCAACCTGTCCACCGTGCAGCTGGGCTCGCCGATGCTGGTGGACAACGTGCGCGCGGCGATGCAGCGCCACCGCGTCGCGCCCGGCCAGCTGACCCTGGAGATCACCGAGACCGCCGCCATGCGCGACGCCGAGGCCAGCCTGGAGATACTCAACGCGCTCACCGCGCTCGGCGTGAGCATCTCCATCGACGACTTCGGCACCGGCTACTCCAACCTGCTCTACCTCAAGCGCCTGCCGGCCTGCGAGCTGAAGATCGACCGCGCCTTCGTCAGGGAGCTGGACCACAGCGCCGAGGATTTCGCGATCGTGTCCTCGATCGTGGCGCTGGCGCGGACCCTGAACATGCGCGTCGTCGCAGAGGGTGTCGAGACGGAGGCGCAGCGGGGCCACCTGCGCCAGCTCGGCTGCGACCAGCTGCAGGGCTACCTGATGAGCCGGCCGGTCAGCCCCGACCAGTTCGTCGGCCTGCTGGAGCGGGCCTGACGGTACGGCGCTTGCATCGTCGGTGGCAGCCCACGCCCTGTCCCGACGATGTCCGAGAACGAAGAAGCCGGCGAAAAGACCGAACAACCTACCGAAAAACGCCTGCGCGAGGCCCGCGAGAAGGGCAACATCCCGCGCTCGCGCGAGCTGGCGACGGCGGCGGTGTTCAGCGCCGGCGTGTTCGCCCTGATCGCCATGTCCGGCGGACTGGCCAGCGGCGCGCGCGGCTGGATGAAGACCGCGCTGAACCCGGATCCGGGCCTGCGCGACACCCCCTCGGCGCTGTTCGGGCACTTCGGCGAGCTGCTGCTGCAGTTGCTGTGGGTGATGGCGCCGCTGGCGCTGGTGTGCCTGCTGGCGGGCCTGCTCGGGCCGCTGGCGATGAGCGGGTTGCGCTTTTCCGGCCAGGTGCTGATACCGGACCTGAACAAGCTGAACCCGCTGACCGGCCTCAAGCGCCTGTACGGCGGCGACAGCATCGCCGAGCTGGTCAAGTCGTTGCTGCGCATCGTGTTCGTCGGCTCCGCCGCCGGCCTGTGCATCTGGCAGGGCCTGCACGACCTGCGCGCGCTGCTGGCGCAGCCGCTGGAGTCGGCGGTCGTCGACGGCCTGAACTTCACCCTCAAGCTGCTGGCCTACACCGCCGGCGCGCTGGCCCTGCTGGCGGCGATCGACGCCCCGTACCAGAAGTGGAACTGGATGCGGAAACTGAAGATGACCCGCGAGGAGCTGAAGCGGGAAATGAAGGAGAGCGAGGGCAGCCCGGAGGTCAAGGGCCGCATCCGGCAGATGCAGATGCAGCTGTCGCAGCGGCGGATGATGGAGGCGGTGCCGACCGCCGACGTGGTGCTGGTCAACCCGACCCACTACGCGGTGGCGCTCAAGTACGAGGGCGGCAAGATGCGCGCCCCGGTGGTGGTGGCCAAGGGCGTGGACGAGCTGGCCTTCCGGATCCGCGAAGCCGGCGAGCAGCACCGGGTCGCGATCGTGTCCGCGCCACCTTTGGCACGCGCCTTGTATAGGGAAGCCCAACTAGGCAAGGAAATTCCCGTGAGACTGTATTCGGCCGTGGCCCAGATCCTGTCCTACGTCTACCAGCTGCGCGCCTGGCGCACCGGGCCGATGCCGTCGTTGCCGCCGATCGAGCTGGACGAGTTCAACGGCAAGGGAGCGGCGCGATGAGCGCCCAGCCGATGAACGCGCGCAAGCTGATGGACATGGTCAAGCACGGCCTGGGCGCGCCGATCATCGTGCTGGCGATGCTGGCGATGGTGGTGGTGCCGCTGGCCGCGCCGGTGCTGGACGCCCTGTTCACCTTCAACATCGCGATCTCGCTGATGGTGCTGCTGGCGGTGCTGTACGTGCAGCGCCCGCTGGAATTCACCATCTTCCCGATCGTGCTGCTGATGACCACGATGCTGCGCCTGGCGCTGAACGTGGCCTCCACCCGGGTGATCCTGATCAACGGCCAGAACGGCCACGACGCGGCCGGCAAGGTGATCGCCTCGTTCGGCGATTTCGTGATCGGCGGCAACTACGCGGTCGGCATCGTGGTGTTCGCGATCCTGACCATCATCAACTTCGTGGTCATCACCAAGGGCGCCGGGCGGGTGTCGGAAGTGACCGCGCGCTTCATCCTCGACGCCATGCCCGGCAAGCAGATGGCGATCGACGCCGACCTCAACGCCGGCCTGCTGACCCGCGAGGAAGCCAAGGCCCGGCGCGAGGAAGTGCGCGAGGAAGCCGACTTCTACGGCGCGATGGACGGCGCCAGCAAGTTCATCCGCGGCGACGCCATCGCCGGCATCCTGATCCTGTTCATCAACCTGCTCGGCGGCATGGCCGTGGGCATGCTCCAGCACGGCATGCCGTTCGCCGAGGCCGCCTCCACCTACACCCTGCTGTCGATCGGCGACGGCCTGGTGGCGCAGCTGCCGGCGCTGCTGGTGTCCTCGGCGGTGGCGATGCTGGTCACCCGCGCCTCGCGCGCGCAGGACATGAGCAAGGCGATGGTCGGCCAGGTGTTCGGCCAGCACAAGGCGCTGGCGGTGGCCGCGGCGATCCTGGGCCTGGTCGGCCTGGTCCCGGGCATGCCCAACGTCGCGTTTTTGACGCTCGGCCTGATCCTGGGCTTCATCGCCTGGAAGTTGTGGAAGCGCAGCGTCGAAACTCCGGCGGCCGACGCCGCCGGCGGCAAGGGCCTGGTCGACCCCAAGGCCCCGGGCGGCGCTGCCGCGGCGCAGCCGAACGCGGAACTGAGCTGGGACGAGCTGCGTCCGATCGACCCGCTGGGGCTGGAGGTCGGCTACCGGCTGATCCCGCTGGTGGACAAGAGCCAGGGCGGCGAGCTGATGGCCCGGATCAAGGGCGTGCGCCGCAAGCTCACCCAGGACATCGGCTTCCTGATCCCGCCGGTGCACATCCGCGACAACCTGGAGCTGTCGGCGACCAGCTACCGGCTGATGGTGCACGGCGTGCCGGTCGCCACCGCCGAGGTCCACCCGGACCGAGAGCTGGCGCTGGACCCGGGCGGCGCGCTCGGCCAGCTGGACGGCATCAAGGGCAAGGACCCGGCGTTCGGCCTGGACGCGACCTGGATCCAGCCGCACCAGCGCGCCCAGGCCGAGTCGATGGGCTACACCGTGGTCGACCCGGCCACCGTGATCGCCACCCATCTGTCGCACCTGATCCGCGAGCACGCCCCGGAGCTGCTCGGCCACGAGGAGGTGCAGCAGCTGCTGGCCCAGCTCGGCAAGAGCGCGCCCAAGCTGGTCGAGGACCTCACCCCCAAGGCGCTGCCGCTGTCGGTGGTGGTGCGGGTGCTGCAGAACCTGCTGGTCGAGCGCATCCCGATCCGCCAGCTGCGCAAGGTGGTCGAGGCGCTGGTCGAGAACGCCCCGCACAGCCAGGACCCGACCGTGCTGACCTCGGCGGTGCGCACCGCGCTGGGCCGCTTCATCGTCCAGGAGATCGCCGGGATGTCGCCGGAACTGCCGGTGTTCACCCTCGCCCCGCAATTGGAACGGGTCTTGCAGGACTCCACCCAGGGTACAGGCGGAGTGGCACTGGAACCCGGTCTCGCCGAACGCCTCCACCAGAGCCTTGCCGACTGCGTCGGCAAGCAGGAGGCCAAGAACGAGCCGGCGGTCGTGCTGGTGCCCGGGCAGGTCCGCGCCGCACTGGCACGCCTGGTCCGCCACAGCGTTCCGTCGCTGTCGGTCCTGGCCTACAGCGAGGTACCGGAAGACAAGCGCCTGAAGCTGGTCGGCACGATCAGCTGACGGCCGGGATTGGGATTCGGGATTGGGGATTCGTAAGAGCGTGCCGTCACCGGGCTTGGCCTGGCGACGGAGTGGCCTGCGAATCCCCAATCCCGAATCCCCAATCCCCAATCCCGGCTTTCCCCTCAAGTTCCCCGCCGCGGCTGTCGATAACCCTCCCATGTCACACGACTTGCTCAACCGCATCGACCAGCGTACCCGCCTGGCCGGCCACAACCGACTGGCCCTGCTGCTGTTCCGGCTCGGCGGCCGTCAGCTTTTTGGCGTGAACGTGTTCAAGGTGCAGGAAGTGCTGCGCCGGCCGGACCTGTTCCAGGTACCCGGGCTGCCGTCGGAGTTCGCCGGCGTGGCCGACGTGCGGGGACGCTCGGTGCCGGTGCTCGACCTGGGGCTGGCGATCGGCCATCCCGAGCGCGAACCGGACGCCGGCTCCACCCCCGGCTACCTGGTGGTCGCCGAGTTCAACCGCTCGGTCCAGGGCTTCCTGGTCAGCGGCGTGGAGCGCATCGTCAACATCGCGGTGGAGGACATCCATCCGCCGCCGGAGCTGGGCGCCGAAGCCACTTATTTGACGGCGGTCACCCGCTTCCAGGGCGAGCTGATCCAGGTCATCGACGTGGAAAGCGTGCTGGCCGACATCGCCCGGGTCAGCAACGACATCGAGCTGGATCCCTCGATGGTGCTCAGGAGCGACGGCCCGCAGCTGCAGGTGCTGGTGGTCGACGACTCGCGCGTGGCGCGCCAGCAGATCCGCAGCGTGCTCGACCAGCTCGGCGTCGGCGCCACCCTGCTCTCCGACGGGCGCCAGGCGCTGGACCACCTCTTGCAGGTACTGGCCTCGGGCGAGAGCCCCGCCGAGCGCTACGCCATGATCATCTCCGACATCGAGATGCCGGCGATGGACGGCTACACGCTGACGACGGAAATCCGGCGCAACCCCGGCCTGGCCAACCTCTACGTGCTGCTGCATACCTCGCTGTCGGGCGTGTTCAACAACGCCATGGTCGAACAGGTCGGCGCCAACGCGTTCGTGGCCAAGTACAGCGCCCACGAACTGGCTGAATACGTGCTGGCGCGGCTGCAGGTGGTCGCAGAGGCGGCCTGATCGCAGTGGCGGGCGCCCTCTGCCGCCCCCTGAAACGCCGACCGCGGCCCGGTGGAACGGCCGTTTGGCACAACACTTGCCTGCTACTCCCGTAACGAACCGCGGGAGAACGCCGTGTCCAACCCCATCGCCTCCTATTTCGGCGTGCATGCCGATGCGCTGCCGCTGCGCGAGCAGCGGATGAAGTTGATCGCGAGCAATCTCAGCAACGTCGATACGCCCGGCTACAAGGCCAAGGACCTCGACTTCGACGCCGCGCTACGTTCGGTCCAGGGCCAGCGCGACGGCGGCGAGATGCTCGCCACCGACAGCCGCCACATCGCCGTCGGCGGCGCCGTCGGACTCAATCCGTTTCAGATCACCCGCGAGGCCGAGCAGCCGAGCCTGGACGGCAATACCGTCGATCCGGACGCCGAACGCGCCGCCTACGGCCGCGCCGCGCTGGAATACCGCGCCTCGCTGAGCTTCCTCGAATCCAAGGTCAAGAACATGATGACCGCGATCACGGGGCAATAAGCCATGAGCAACCTGCCCATCTTCGACGTCGCCGGCTCGGCCCTGAAGGCCCAGTCGGTCCGCCTCAGCACGATCGCCTCCAACCTGGCCAACGCCGATTCGGTGGCCGGCTCGGCCGAGGCCGCCTACAAGCCGATCGAGCCGGTCTTCCAGGCCCGGCCGAGCCGCCAGGACCCCAGCCTGACCGGGGTCAACGTCAAGGAAATCACCACCACCGGGGCGCCGCCGATCAAGCGCTACGAGCCCGGCCACCCGATGGCCGACGCCGACGGCTACGTGTACTCGCCCGACGTCGACCCGGTGGCGCAGATGGTCAACCTCATCTCGGCCTCGCGCAACTACCAGGCCGGCGTCGAAGTCCTCAACACCGCCAAGGAACTGGCGCTCGCCACCTTGACGATGGGTCGCTGACCCTCCTTCCACCCAGGAAACCCCGCATGAGCAGCGTCGCCAGCGACATCTACAGCAGCCTCGGGCTGTCATCGACCAGCAGCACCGCCACCACCAAGAAGGAGGAATCGCTCGGCCAGGCCGACTTCCTCAAGCTGATGACCGAGCAGCTCAAGCACCAGGACCCGCTCAAGCCGATGGAGAACAGCGAGTTCCTCGGCCAGCTGGCCCAGTTCTCGACCGTGCAGGGGATCGGCGACCTCAACACCACCGTCAACGGCTTCGCCGAGTCGCTCAACAGCGACCAGGTCCTGCGCGGCGCCGCGCTGGTCGGCCATTCGGTGCTGGTGCCGTCGGCCAAGCTGGCGATCGACGAGACCGGTTCCGCCACCGGCGTGGTCGCCGCCACCGCCGCCGGCACGGTCAACTTCGACATCACCGACGCCAACGGCCAGTTCGTCAAGACCATCAGCGTGCCGGCCAGCGCGGCCGGCGAAGTGGCGTTCTCCTGGGACGGCACCGACGCCAACGGCAACCGCATGGCGGCCGGCAAGTACAGCGTGGCCGCGACCCAGACCGATACCTCGGGCAACAAGACCAGCCTGTCGACCTACGTGAATTCCCCGGTGGAGAGCGTGACCATCGGGTCGGACGGGCTCTACCTCAACCTGACCGGGCTGGGCACCACCCCGATCGCGAACGTGCTCCGCGTCAGCTGAGCCGGCACTCGAATCCCTACGGAGCTACCTCATGGCTTTCAATACCTCGTTGTCCGGCATCAACGCAGCCAATGCCGACCTGAACGTCACTTCCAACAACATCGCCAACGTCAACACCACCGGCTTCAAGGAGTCGCGCGCGGAGTTCGCGGACATGTTCCAGAGCACCAGCTACGGCCTGGCGCGCAACGCGGTCGGCTCCGGCGTGCGGGTCAGCAACGTCGCCCAGCAGTTCTCGCAGGGCAACATCGACCCGACCGGACGCAGCCTGGACCTGGCGGTGTCCGGCGAGGGCTTCTTCACCATGTCGATGAACGGGGCGCGGATGTATACCCGCGCCGGCAACTTCCAGACCGACGCCAACGGCTACGTGACCAATCCGCAGGGCGCGCGCCTGCAGGTGTTCGCGCCGAACGCCAACGGCACCTTCAACGTCGGCCAGCTGACCGACCTGCAGCTGCTGACCACCGACAGCGCGCCCAAGCAGACCACCACCGTCAACCTGGGCTTCACCCTGCCCGGCAACGCCACCGCGCCGACCACCACGCCGTTCGACCCGACCGACGCCAACAGCTACAACCATTCCACCGGCGGCATCAACGTCTACGATTCGCTCGGCGTCAGCCACACCCAGACTTCCTATTTCGTGAAGACCGACAACGCCAACGAATGGCAGGTCTACAACTACGTGGACGGCACCGCGGTCGGCACGCCGACCACCCTGCAGTTCTCCGACGCCGGCGCGCTGACCTCCCCGGCCAACGGCATCATCGCGATGGATCCGTTCACCCCGAGCACCGGCGCCGGCGTGCTGAGCATGTCGCTGGACGTGAGCGGCTCGACCCAGTACGGCGAGGCCTTCGCGCTGCGCGACACCCGCCAGGACGGCTACGCCAGCGGCAAGCTCAACGAGATCAGCATCGACGCCTCCGGCGTGGTCTACGCGCGCTACTCCAACGGCGCCGACAAGGCGCTGGGCCAGGTCGCGCTGACCACGTTCGTGAACCCGCAGGGCCTGCAGTCGCAGGGCAACAACATGTGGGCCGAGAGCTATTCCTCGGGCAACCCGCGCACCGGCGCGCCGGACACCTCCGACTTCGGACAGATCGAGTCCGGTTCGCTGGAATCGTCCACCGTCGACCTGACCGAGCAACTGGTCAACATGATCGTGGCGCAGCGCAACTTCCAGGCCAACGCGCAGATGATCTCCACCCAGGACCAGGTCACACAGACCGTCATCAACATCAGGTAAAGCCGGGATTGGGGATTCGCGATTAGGGATTGGTAGAAGCGGGACTCCTCGCGCTTTGGAGTCCTGCTTTCGCCAACGCATCTTCCCATCCGCGAATCCCGCTCTTGCGAATCCCTAATCCCGAATCCCCAATCAAGGCCCCTCGCCCATGGACAAAGCACTCTACGTCGCCATGACCGGCGCCCGAGCCTCGCTGCAGGCCCAGGGCACGGTGTCGCACAACCTCGCCAACGTCGACACCAACGGCTTCAAGGCCGCGCTGGCCAATACCGAGGCATTCCGGATCCCGGGCAACGGCTACCCGTCGCGCATCGACGCCCTGCATACCGACCAGGGCTTCGACAGCACCGTGGGCTCGCAGAAGGTGACCGGCAATCCGCTGGACGTCTCGCTGCAGCCGGATCGCTGGCTGGCGGTGCAGTCCGCCGACGGCAGCGAGGCCTATACCCGCGGCGGCGAACTGGCGCTGACCCCGAACGGCCAGCTGGTCACCTCCACCGGCCGCGCGGTGCTCGACGAGGGCGGCAACCCGATGGTGATCCCGCCGCACCAGGCCATGGAGATCGGCAGCGACGGCACGGTGTCGATCGTTCCGCTCGGCGAAGGCCCGGCCACCATGGCCACGGTCGGCCGCATCCGCGTGGTCGACGCCCCCGCTTCGCGGCTGGTCCGCGGCGGCGACGGGCTGATGCGCAACGTCAGCGCCGACCCGGAGCAGGCGTTCGTGCAGGCCAATGGCAAGGCCCTGGACAGCGGCGCGCTGGAAGGCAGCAACGTCGATGCGGCCGGCGCGCTGGTGCAGATGATCCAGTTGCAGCGCCAGTTCGAGATGCAGGTCAAGGTGATCAAGCACGGCGACGAGAACGCGCAGTCGGCCAATACCCTGCTGCGCCTGAACGGCTGAGGCCCGGCGCCGCCATAAACCCGACGCGGTTCTGGCACACCTCATGCATGAGCCAGTACGTGCCCGGTGACACGAACCGGGCCTCAGCAGAGGAAACGGGTCATGAATCAGGCTTTGTGGGTCGCCAAGACCGGACTGGATGCGCAGCAGACGCGCATGTCGGTCATCTCCAACAACCTGGCCAACACCAATACCACCGGGTTCAAGCGCGATCGCGCCAGCTTCGAGGACCTGCTGTACCAGCAGGTGCGCCAGCCCGGCGGCTCCACCTCGGCCCAGACCCAGCTCCCGTCCGGCCTGCAGCTCGGCACCGGCGTGCGCGTGGTGTCCACCTCCAAGGGCTTCGAACAGGGCAGCCAGCAGCAGACCGACCGCGCGCTCGACGTGATGGTCAACGGCCGCGGCTTCTTCGAGGTGCTGATGCCCGACGGCAGCTCCGCCTACACCCGCGACGGCACCTTCCAGATCAACGCCCAGGGCGAGCTGGTCACCAACAGCGGCTACCCGGTGCAGCCCGGCATCCAGATCCCGGAAGGCGCGCAGTCGATGACGATCGGTACCGACGGCACCATCACCGTGCAGATGGCCGGCCAGGCCGACGCGCTGGAGATCGGCTCGCTGACCCTGACGGACTTCATCAATCCCTCCGGCCTGCAGGCCAAGGGCGAGAACCTGTTCGTCGAGACCACCGCCTCCGGCCCGGCGCAGAACGGCACCCCCGGCCTCAACGGCCTCGGCACCGTGGTCCAGGGCGCGCTCGAGGGCAGCAACGTCAACGTGGTCGAGGAACTGGTCAGCATGATCGAGACCCAGCGCGCCTACGAAATGAACGCCAAGGCCATCTCCAGCACCGACTCGATGCTGGGCTATCTCAACAACAACGTGTAATCGTCCAAACGGAACGCCGCCATGCCGCGCCTGTCTTCGCTGTCCTCCGCCCTCGCCGCCGTCGCCGCCTGTGCCCTGCTCGGCGGCTGCGTCGTCGCCGGCGATGTCCGTCCCTACCCGGCGATGGCGCCGGTGGTGCCGGTGGTCGCGCCGTCGGCGCAGCCCACCGCCGGCGCGATCTACGCCGCCGGTCCCGGGCTCAACCTGTACGGCGACCGCCGCGCCCGCGATGTCGGCGACCTGCTGACGATCACCCTGGTGGAAAGCACCACCGCCTCCAGCACCGCCAACACCAGCATCAGCAAGGCCGACAGCGTCGACATGAGCTCGCCGACGCTGCTGGGCGCGCCGGTCACGATCAACGGCATCGACGTGCTGAGCAATTCGACCAAGGGCGACCGCAGCTTCGCCGGCAAGGGCAACACCGCGCAGAGCAACCGCATGCAGGGCAGCATCACGGTGACGGTCATGCAGCGCCTGCCCAACGGCAACCTGGTGATCCAGGGGCAGAAGAACCTGCGCCTGAACCAGGGCGACGAACTGGTGCAGGTGCAAGGCATCGTGCGCGCCGCCGACGTCGCGCCGGACAACACCGTTCCCTCCAGCAAGGTGGCCGAGGCGCGCATCGCCTACGGCGGCCGCGGCGCGGTGGCGCAGTCCAACGCCATGGGCTGGCTGAGCCGCTTCTTCAACTCGCGACTGTCGCCGTACTGAGGCCCGTCATGAACCTGTCTTCCCTGTCCCGCCGCCTGATCGCCGTCGCCGCGCTGTCGCTGTGCGCGTGCGCGCCGGCCATGGCCGAGCGCATCAAGGACCTGGCCCAGGTCGGCGGCGTGCGCGGCAACGCGCTGGTCGGCTACGGCCTGGTGGTCGGCCTGGACAACAGCGGCGACCGCACCAGCCAGGCACCGTTCACCGTGCAGAGCCTGAAGAACATGCTCGGCGAGCTGGGCGTCAATGTTCCGGCGAACGTCAACCCGCAGCTGAAGAACGTCGCCGCGGTGGCCATCCATGCCGAGCTGCCGCCGTTCGCCAAGCCGGGCCAGCCGATCGACGTCACCGTGTCCTCGATCGGCAACGCGGTGTCGCTGCGCGGCGGCTCGCTGCTGATGGCGCCGCTCAAGGGCGCCGACGGCCAGGTCTACGCGATCGCCCAGGGCAACCTGGTGGTCGGCGGCTTCGGCGCGCAGGGCAAGGACGGCTCGCGGGTATCGGTGAACGTGCCCAGCGTGGGCCGCATTCCCAACGGCGCGACCGTCGAGCGCGCGCTCCCCAGCGCGCTCGATGGCGGCGGCGACATCACCCTCAACCTGCACCAGAACGATTTCACCACGGTCTCGCGCATGGTCGCCGCGCTCGACGGCACCTTCGGCCCGGGTACCGCCCGCGCGGTCGACGGCGTCACCGTGGCGGTGCGCGCGCCGACCGATCCGAGCGCGCGCATCGGCCTGCTGGCGCGCATCGAGAACGTCGAGCTGTCGCCGGGTTCGGCGCCGGCCAAGGTCATCATCAATGCCCGCACCGGTACCGTGGTGATCGGCTCGCAGGTGCGGGTGTCGCCGGCGGCGATCGCGCACGGCTCGCTGACCGTGACCATCAGCGAGAACGCCAACGTCAGCCAGCCCAATGCCTTCGGCGGCGGCCAGACCGTGGTCACGCCGCAGTCCAGCATCACCGCCAGCAGCGAAGGCAGCCGCATGTTCAAGTTCGAGGGCGGCACCACGCTCGACCAGATCGTGCGCGCGGTCAACGAGGTCGGTGCCGCGCCGGGCGACCTGGTCGCCATCCTGGAAGCCCTCAAGCAGGCCGGCGCGCTGACCGCGGAGCTGGAGGTGATCTGACATGCGCATCTCCGCCACTCCCCTCGAGCTCAACGCGAGCGCCCAGAACGATCCGGGCAAGATCGACAAGGTGTCGCGCCAGCTCGAGGGCCAGTTCGCGCAGATGCTGGTCAAGAGCATGCGCGACGCCAGCTTCGGCGACTCGCTGTTCCCCGGCGAGAACCAGATGTTCCGCGACATGTACGACCAGCAGATGGCCAAGGCGCTGACCGAAGGCAAGGGCCTGGGCCTGTCGGCGATGATCGCGCGCCAGCTCGGCGGCGGTGCGGACACCGGCACCGGCGGCGGCGCCAATACGTCGATCAACGGCAGCCAGGCCGCCAAGGCGTACTCGCTGGTCGCCGGGCGCCGCGACGCGGCCACCGCGATCGCGGCGACGCCGACGCAATCGCCGATGGACAAGCTGCTGGACATGATCGCCGGGCGCGACGCCTCCGGCGCCGGGCAGAGCGGCGACGTCGCCGGCTCGGCGCTGGCCTGGCCGTCGGCCGACGACCGCTGGAGCCAGCCGGGCATGGCCGCTACCGGTTCGGCAAGCGCGACCGCCAGCAGCGCGGCCAACGCGGCCGTGGCCGAGCTGGGCGAGCGCACCCCGGAAGGCTTCGTCGCCAAGATCTGGACGCACGCGCAGAAGGCCGCGCGCGAGCTGGGCGTGGATCCGCGCGCGCTGGTCGCCCAGGCGGCCCTGGAAACCGGCTGGGGCCGCCGCGGCATCTCGCGCGGCAACGGCGGCGACTCCAACAACCTGTTCGGGATCAAGGCCACCGGCTGGAAGGGCGACAGCGTCACCACCGGCACCCACGAGTACGTCAACGGGGTGAAGACCGCCGAGACCGCCACCTTCCGCGCCTACCGCTCGGCCGAGGAAAGCTTCGCCGACTACGTGCGGCTGCTGAAGAACAACTCCCGCTACCAGCAGGCGCTGAACGCCGGCACCAACATCCACGGCTTCGCCCGCGGCCTGCAGAAGGCCGGCTACGCCACCGATCCGGCCTACGCGGCGAAGATCGCCGCGATCGCCACCGGCCCCACCATCGGCCGCGCCGTCGCGGCCATCGGCAATGCCGCCGTGAACCTGGCGAGCAGCTTCGCCAGCAATGCCGACCTGCCCGGGTCCGGCGCCATCCGACGCTGAGGTAACTGCGAATGTCCGTCCTTTCCACGGGTACCGGTGCACTGATCGCCTTCCAGAGGGCGCTGTCCACGGTCAGCCACAACGTCGCCAACATCAACACCGAGGGCTACAGCCGCCAGAAGGTGTCGTTCGCGACGCGGACCGCGACCGACTACGGCTATGGCTACGTCGGCAACGGCACCAAGATCACCGACGTCAGCCGGGTCGCCGACCAGCTGGCGATCTCGCGGCTGCTCGACAGCGGCGGCGAACTGTCGCGGCTGCAGCAGCTGTCGGCGCTGTCGGACCGGGTCGACAGCCTGTTCTCCGACACCGCGACCAACGTCTCGGGCCTGTGGTCGAACTTCTTCGACGCGGCCAGCGCGCTGTCCTCCAACGCGTCCTCCTCGGCCGAGCGCCAGAACCTGCTCGACAACGCCAATTCGCTGGCGACGCGCTTCAAGCAGCTGAGCGGGCAGCTCAGCAATCTCTCCAACGAGGTCAACAGCGGCCTGTTGTCCGGCACCGACGAGGTCAACCGGCTGACCCAGCAGATCGCCGTGCTCAACGGCAAGATCGGCAGCAACACCGCCAACGCATCGCCGGACCTGCTGGACCAGCGCGACCAGCTGATCAGCCAGCTGGTCGGCTATACCGGCGGCACCGCGGTCGCGCAGGACGGCGGCACCATCAACGTGTTCACCGCCGGCGGCCAGGCGCTGGTGGTCGGCACCACCGCCTCCAAGCTGATCACCGTCGCCGACCCGTACCAGCCCGGCAAGCTGCAGCTCGCGGTGCAGACCCAGGGCGCGAACGTGTCGCTGGACGCCAAGTCGCTGGGCGGCCAGCTCGGCGGCCTGCTCGAGTTCCGCAGCAACGTGCTGGAGCCCACCCAGGCGGAGCTGGGGCGTATCGCGGTCGGGCTGGCATCCAGCTTCAACGACGCCCATGCCCAGGGCATGGACCTGTACGGCGCGATGGGCGGCGATTTCTTCAGCTACGCCTCGCCGGCGGTGGCCGCGAACCCCGGCAACGCCGGCACCGGCTCGCTGACCGCCAGTTACGGCGATCTGTCCGCGCTGGACGGGCAGAACCTGCTGATCAAGTTCGACGGCACCAGCTGGAGCGCGACCCGCGCCGACACCGGCGCGGCGGTCGCCCTGACCGGCACCGGCACCGCCGCCGACCCGCTGGTGGTCAACGGCGTGGAACTGGTGGTCGGAGGCGCCGCCGCCGCGGGCGACAAGTTCCTGCTGCAGCCCACCGCCGCGGCGGCCGGCAGCCTCGCGGTGGCGATCACCGATCCGTCGCGGATCGCCGCCGCCACCCCGGTCAAGGCCAGCGCCACCCTCGCCAACCTCGGCACCGGCAAGGTCAGCGACGTCCAGGTCACCGACGCCGGCAACGCCGACCTGCTGACGCCCTCCTCGATCGAGTTCATCGACGCCAACCAGTACACCATCGACGGCGCCGGCCCGTTCACCTACACCCCGGGCCAGACCATCAGCGCCAACGGCTGGAGCTTCGTGCTGGACGGCGCGCCCGCGGCCGGCGACACCTTCGCCATGGGCCCGACCGGCGCCGGCTCCAGCGACAACGGCAATGCCAAGCTGCTGGCGGGCGTGGAGAACCTGAAGGCCTTCAACGGCGGCACCGTGACCCTCAACGGCGCGGTCTCCGGCCTCACCACCGCGGTCGGCTCGGCGGCGCGCGCGGCCGACTACGCCTCGGCGGCGCAGAAGATCATCAACGACCAGGCCCAGGCTGCGCGCGATTCGGTTTCCGGGGTCAACCTGGACGAGGAAGCGGCCGATATGCTGAGACTGCAGCAGGCCTACCAGGCCGCCTCGCAGATCATCTCCACCGCCGACACCATGTTCCAGAGCATCCTGAGCGCGATCCGCTGATGAACAACCGCATCTCCACCGGCATGATGTTCAGCCAGTCCGTGGCGACGATGCTGGCCAAGCAGTCGCAACTGGCCCACCTGCAGGAGCAGCTGGCCAGCGGCAAGCGCCTGGTCACCGCCAAGGACGACCCGGTCGCCGCCGGCACCGCGGTGGGCCTGGACCGCGCCCTGGCGGCGCTGACCCGGTTCGGCGAGAACGCCAACAACGTACAGAACCGGCTCGGCCTGCAGGAAAACGCGCTGGCCCAGGCCGGCGAGCTGATGGCGCGGGTCAGCGAACTCACCATCGAGGCCAACAACGCCTCGCTCGGCGCCGACGACCGCAAGGCCATCGCCGCCGAGCTCGCCTCCATCCACGACAGCCTGCTCAGCCTCGCCAACAGCACCGACGGCAGCGGCCGCTACCTGTTCGGCGGCGCCGCCGACGACACGACCCCGTTCGCCAAGGTCAACGGCCAGGTCGTCTACAACGGCGACCAGACCCAGAAACGGGTGGAGGTCGCCGCCGACACCTTCGTGCAGGACGCCCTGCCCGGCAGCGAGATCTTCATGCGCATCCGCACCGGCGACGGCAGCGTGGATGCCCACGCCGGCACCGGCAACACCGGCACCGGCCTGCTGCTGGACTTCGGCCGCGACGCCAGCTCCGGCAGCTGGAGCGGGCAAGGCTACAGCATCGAGTTCACCGCCACCGACAGCTACGCCATCCACGACGGCACCGGCGCGGTGGTATCGACCGGTACCTACAAGAGCGGCGAGGAAATCGGCTATGGCGGCGTCCGCATGCGCATCGAGGGGCAGCCGGCGGTCGGCGACACCTTCGACATCGGCGCCTCCACCAACAAGGACGTGTTCTCGACCATCACCGACCTGGTCAACGCCCTGAACACCGATCCGGTGACGGCGGCGGAGAAGGCCGAGCTGCAGAACGCCCTGCAGACCTCGATGCGCGACGTCAGCCAGGCGTCGGCGAAGATGATCGACGCGCGCGCGTCCGGCGGCGCGCAACTGGCCGCGATCGACAACGCCGCCGCGCTGCGCGAATCCAACGAGGTCACGATCAAGACCACGCTTTCGTCCATCCGCGACCTCGACTACGCCGAGGCCATCGGCCAGTACCAGTTGGAGACGGCGGCGCTGCAGGCGGCGCAGACGATCTTCACCCAGATGCAGTCCATGTCGCTGTTCAACCTGATCCGCTGAAGCACCTTGTCCGGGATCCGCCCTGCCTTCTGCCGGAAGGCGGGGCTTTTTTTTTGCGCACCGCCGCGCGAAGCGCTGCCGCCGGCCAAGGCGGTTGCTCTTGCTGGAGGGACTTCGGCAGCGACAGGCCTCGCCGGGAAAGCCCGTCGGGAGCGAAGTCCCTCCCGCAAAGGCTCGCCGCAGGGGCCGGTTCGCCCGCATCGCTAAAGTTTCGCCGACGGGTGCCGAACTAAGCCATTCGCCTGGTTACAGGCGCGCGTGCCGACCCTGTCGCCTCCTCACACCGGGCGATATCCATGGAAGAAATTTCCTAAAGGTTGTTGACACCACGCCGTTATTCATTTCAGCAGCGGCAACGGCCAACTTGATGGCCCCCCTGCGGAGGCTCCAGGCAGCCACAGGTGTTGCCGGAAAAATCGCTTAGAGGAGAAATCAAAATGGCACAGGTAATCAACACCAACACGATGTCGCTGAACGCTCAGCGTAATCTCAACAGCACCAGCACCAGCATGGCGACCACGATCCAGCGCCTGTCCTCGGGCCTGCGCATCAACAGCGCCAAGGACGACGCCGCCGGTCTGGCGATCTCCGAGCGTTTCACCACCCAGATCCGCGGCCTGGACGTCGCTTCGCGCAACGCCAACGACGGCATCTCGCTGGCCCAGACCGCCGAAGGCGCGATGGTCGAGATCGGCAACAACCTGCAGCGTATCCGCGAGCTGTCGGTGCAGTCGGCCAACGCCACCAACTCCGACACCGACCGCGAGGCGCTGAACTCGGAAGTCAACCAGCTGCTGCAGGAAATCGACCGCGTCGCCAACCAGACCAGCTTCAACGGCACCAAGCTGCTGAACGGCGACTTCTCCGGCGCGCTGTTCCAGGTCGGCGCCGACGCCGGCCAGACCATCGGCATCAACACCATCGTCGACGCCAACATCGATTCGCTGGGCAAGGCGAGCTTCGCCGCCGACGTCAGCGGCGCCGGCGTCACCGGCAGCGCGACCGCTTCCGGCGCCATCAAGGGCATGGTCCTGTCGTTCAACGATGCCAAGGGTGTCGCCAAGACCGTCACCATCGGCGACGTCAAGATCGCCGACGGCGACGACGCCGCGGCGGTGAACAAGAAGGTGGCCGCCGCGATCAACGACAAGCTGGACCAGACCGGCATGTACGCCTCGATCGACGACTCCGGCGCGCTGAAGCTGGAATCGCTGAAGGCCGGCCAGGACTTCACCTCGCTGACCGCCGGCACGCTGGAAAACGGCACCGGCATCGTCCTCGGTGCGGGCCTGACCACGGCATCGACCGCTGCAGCAGGCGCTTCCGGTTCGCTCGCGGGCCTGGACATCTCCAGCTTCTCCGGCGCCCAGAAGGCCCTGGAAATCGTCGACAAGGCGCTGACCGCGGTCAACTCCTCGCGCGCCGACATGGGTGCGGTGCAGAACCGCTTCACCTCGACCATCGCCAACCTGAGCTCCACCTCGGAGAACCTGTCGGCCTCGCGCAGCCGTATCCGCGACACCGACTACGCCAAGGAAACCGCCGAGCTGACCCGCACCCAGATCCTGCAGCAGGCCGGTACGGCGATGCTGGCCCAGGCCAAGTCGGTTCCGCAGAACGTCCTGAGCCTGCTCCAGTAAACCGATAGAACCGCTCGATTCTTGGCTTCACTTGAGGCCCCTCCACCGGAGGGGCCTTTCTTTGTCCGGACCCGGCCACGGCACGGAATTTGCATGATCA
Source organism: Lysobacteraceae bacterium (assembly GCA_003505795.1). Lineage (GTDB taxonomy): Bacteria > Pseudomonadota > Gammaproteobacteria > Xanthomonadales > Xanthomonadaceae > UBA8801. Next base: position 20,853 of record DNXT01000331.1, read on the forward strand.
ATCCCGTGACGATCGGCATTAAAGGCCATGCGGTGGCTGCCGATATCCCCTTCGTAACCCCCTGATCCGCTGGCGCGGACGGCTTCACAAGGAAACACGCAATGGCGACGACTTCGGTTACCGGCTCCGGACTGGACATTCCCAGCCTCGTCAGCCAGCTCGTTACCGCGGCCCGGACCCCCACCGAGACGCGCATCAACAACGCCGGGACCACGGCGACGACCAAGCTGTCGGCGATCAGCCAGGTCAAGAGCAGCATGACGACCCTGCAGACGGCCCTGAACAAGGTCATCAGCAGCGCCGACACCTCGGCCTACAAGGCGACCATCGAGAAGGACGCCGGCTTCACCGCCACGACCACGAGCACCGCCGTGACCGGCAGCTACAGCGTGGAGGTCGTCAAGCTGGCGACCAACCAGAAGCTGTCGTCGACCGCCTACGAGAAGGACGCCACCGTGGGCAGCGGCAAGCTGACCTTTTCCTACGGCGACGACAAGAGCTTCGACATCGAGATCGGCGCCGACGACAAGCTCGCCGACATCGCCGCGGCGATCAACAAGGCGGCCGGCGGCAAGGGTGTCGTCGCCAGCGTGGTGACCGCCGACGACGGCCAGCACCTGGTCTTCAGCGCCACCGACAGCGGCACCAAGGGCGCGCTCACCGTCACCGCCTCGGACGATGCGGTCGGCCTGCAGGGCCTGACCTTCGCCGCAGGCGCCAGCGGCGGCATGAACGAATCCATTGCCGCCGCCGACGCCGTGGTCCGCGTCGACGGGTTCGAGCGCACCGAGAGCAGCAACACGATCACGGACCTGGTCCCCGGCGTGGTCCTGAACCTGACCAAGGCGGCGGAAGGCACCAACTTCAACCTCAGCATCGCCTCCGACAGCACCACGCTGAAGGCCAACCTGACCGCCTTCGCGGCCGCCTACAACGCGGCCAACACCCTGCTGAAGTCCAGCACCGCCTACAACGCCGACACCAAGACCGCCTCCACCCTGACCGGCGACTCGCTGATCCGCAGCATGCAGCAGCAACTGCGCGGCTCGGTCAGCGCCAACCTGACCGAGCTGAAGGCGCTGGGCATCACCCTCGACAAGGACGGCGTGATGAGTTTCGACGGTACCAAGCTCGATACCGTCCTCGCCACCGAGCCGGAGGCGGCCAAGAACATGTTCGGCAAGGACGGCACCTTCAGCGCCGGCCTGAGCAAGATGCTCGACAGCAACCTCAACTCGACCAGCGGCACCCTGACCCTGCGCACCAACAGCCTCAACGCGCAGATCAAGGACCTGGAGAAGCAGCTGGATACCCTGGACACCCGCATGGAGAAGCTGTCGGACCAGTACACCGCCCAGTTCACCGCGATGGAGACGATGATCACTCAGCTGCAGAGCAGCAGCAGTTCGTTGAGCAGCCTGCTCTCCAGCAGCACCTGATCGAAACGGCCGCCGGCAAACGCTCAAGTGGAGCGTACCGGCGGCCGATAAAGGCTTTGTCCATCGTTCTCGGCCTGTTCCCGGCCACCGCGCGCGGTCCGGGCCGGCCTCTGCCAGTGCAGGGGCGAGCCAGGCCACCCAAGGAGTCATCCATGTACGGTTCCAGTCGCCAGTATGCCGAGCAGTACCGCAAGGTCGGCGTTGCAAGCAGCGTCACCGAAGCGGACCCGCACAAGCTGGTCGCGCTGCTGTTCGCCGGTGCCTGCCAGCGCATACGCCTGGCCCAGGCCTGCCTGGCGCAGGGCGACCAGGCCCGCAAGGGCAAGGCCATCGGCGAAGCCTGCGCGATCGTCGGCCACCTCAACGGCTCGCTCGACCACGAGGCCGGCGGCGAGATCGCCTCCAACCTCTCCTCGCTGTACGAATACGTGATGCAGCGCCTGACCGAGGCCAACCTGCACAACGACGAATCGGCACTGGCCGAATCGCTGCAGCTGCTGGGCGAGATCGACTCGGCGTGGAACGCGATCCCGCAGGAACAGCGCGGCATGGCCACGGCCTCCTGAGCCCGACGATGCACAGCGTCGAGACCCTGCAGTCCGAGATCGCGAGCATCCGCTCGGCGATCACCCATGGCGAACTCGCCGCCGTGCCGGCCCTGCTCGAACAGCACGACCTGCACCTGCACGAATACTGCAAGGGCGCCGACGTCGAGGCGGCCCGCGACGGCCTGACCGCGTTGCACGCCATGCAGCAGGACGTGATCGCGCTGATGCGCGAGCGCCAGCAGCGCCTGCTCGAACTGATGCGCGCGCACCGGCACTCGCACCACGCGGCCCGGGCCTATACGCGGGCCGGGCAGTTCTGATGGCCAGCGACCTCGCCATCCACCATCCGGCCGAGAGCGAGCTGTTCGCCGACACGCTGAGCTGCGAGCTCTCGCAGCCGGCCGAGTTCCGGGCCGGCAATGCCAGCGGCAAGCAGGCCGCCGCCGAATCGCTGCTGCGCGGCATCGCCCAGGTCGAGGACCTGCGCAGCGAGGACGGCGGCGAGGAGCGCGGCGACCTGCCGCTGCTGGTGCAGCGCATGGATGCCAAGCTCGACCTGATGCTGGTGTTGATCGGGCGCATGGTGCGTCAATCCGATGACGCCCTGCCGCTGCGCCCGGTGCGCTGGTCGCGGCGCGGCATCCGCCTGGAAACCGGCA
>DNXT01000330.1 GCA_003505795.1 Lysobacteraceae bacterium
CGGCGCTGCGGGGGCGCCGCCGGCAGGCGCTGGCGCGGCATCCGTGGGCGTGGAAGCCCCGGGTGCCGCCGCGGTCTCATTGCCCGCATTGTCGCTGGCGTCGACGATCATCGCGGCACCGCCGTCATCGGCGAGCGGCGCGCCGGTGGAACTTTCGGGGGCCTGCGAATAGGCGTCCAGCGTGTCGTCGTTGCCGCTCCAGGCGAATGCCAGCAACAGGCCGATCGCCACCAGTGCCACGATGATGGCGGCAACGACCCAGGGGCCGCGTCCGCGTTTGCGCGCCGCATTGCCCGGGCGGGTGGCGGCCTGCGGCGCGCGTCCTTCCATGTCGGCGAGGATTCTTCCGGAAGATGCGGCGTTGGTATCGCGTGCCCCGCCGCCGGAGAGAAGACTTGGACGATTTATTCCGCCATTATTCAAGTGCATCCAGCCCGGTTCGGGGGTCGGCCTCATGCCGGACCCGGTTCGCCGGCATTCTAGTAGCTGGGGGAGATGCGTCAACTCCAAGGGGGAATGGTGGTGGTTGTCGTCGGTGTGATCGCGGTGCTGCTGGCGTTCGCCGGCGCCTGTGCGCTTCTGTTGTTTCCCGAGGTCGGCGAACGCATGGGTGCACGTCTTGCCGATCGGCGCGCGCGTCGGCGCGAGCGCCGGCAGATGGCGCATACCCGGCGCATGGCCGAAGCGGCCGAACGCGCGCCTTCCCAGCCCGGAGGTATGCGCGAGGACCTCGACGGCATTCTCGACACGCTCAAGCGCCAGCGATGGTTGCTGGCGGGTGCGCTGCTGATACTGCTGCTGCCGTCGCTGCTCATCCTTCTGGTCCGGCGCACGGTGGTACTGGACGATTTCCAGGGTCAGGACATGGCCGAGTCCAACTCGCTGGTGGCCCAGCTGCTGCGCGGCGAGCGGCTTACGCCGCCGCCGCCGCCGCCGCCGGAGGTGTTCACCACCGAGGAGATTCGCCGTACGCGGCCAGAGATCATGACCGCCGATCGCCGCTGGGACAGCATCGATGCGGGCCTGCAGCAACGCGTGCTCGCCATCTTCGAGGTGATGCGTCGCCAGCACGGTTACGAAATGGTGCTGATCGAAGGCTACCGAAGCCCGGAGCGCCAGGCCGAGCTGATGTCCGGCGGCAAGGCCACCCGTGCCGGGGCCTGGCAGAGCTGCCACCAGTACGGCCTGGCGATCGACGCCGCCCCCATCCGCGACGGCCGGCTGCAGTGGGACATGGGGGATGCCTGGACCCGCAAGGGCTACATGCTCTACGGCGAACTGGCGGCGCAGGCCGGGCTGGAGTGGGGCGGCGGCTGGCGCAGCATCAAGGACTACGTGCACGTGGAGATGGCCGCAGCCTGCCGCAGCGCGCGCGCGGCCAAGCGTGCCGAGCTGGCCCAGGGCTGATCCATCGGTCCCAGAGGTGATCCATCGGCGCCAGTGCTGGTATCTTTAGCCCCGATTGGCCGCCACGGCGGGGGCGAGGGATACGCCGGGAGATATCCCAACACAAGGAGCTGCGCCGATGGCACGACCTTTCATTCTCGTGGGGGACAAGCTGGACCATGGCGGCAGTGTCGTGTCCGGGTCCGGCGATACCGACGTGTCCGGCAAGCCGGTCGCGCGCGTGGGTGACCGGGTGACCTGCAGCAGGCATGGCGGCACCACCATCGTCAGCGGCGACGACAGCGTGCTCATCGACGGCCGGCCGGTCGCGCGCCACGGCGACAAGACCGCCTGCGGCGGCATGCTGATTTCATCGCAGAACATCGCTTTTGTCGATGCAGGCGGCGGAAACCGCTCCTCGGTTGGCGGCAGTGCCCCGGGATTGACGGCGGTTGCGGCATTCGTTGCAGGCGCAGCGTCCGTTGCAGGCGCAGCCTCGGCCGCCGGCCGGCCGGCGGCTTTCGACCAGGCCATACGCTTTGTAGGCCCCGATGGCGGCGCGCTGGCAGGCATCAACTATGTTCTCCACCTCGCCAATGGCGAGACGCGGAAGGGCGTGACTGACGATGACGGCACGACCGAGCGCGTGGAAACACAGACCCAGGAATCACTGATCAGGGCGGAGCTTTCCCCGGCAAAGCCTGCTGCATCCTGCTGCAGCAGGGATGCGGCGGGAAACGAATCGGTTGCCATTGACCTGGCGGGGGTGTCCACCACCAGTGCCGAGATCGGTACTTCGGTGCAGAAGGTTGAAGCAAAGGGGCACGAGCGACCTTTGACGGACGGCGAGATCGCCATGGCCAGATCGGTGTTCGGCGGCGCGGTCGATTATTCCTCGGTCAAGGTTCACAATCACGGTTATTGGATGTTTCTGGGTTTCCAAGATGGAAATACTGCGGTCACACCCAATGGTCAGATGTATATGCCCAGCGACATATACAAGGACGATTACTCGCTGGACGGGCTGGATCAATCGCTGTTCATGCACGAGATGGCGCATGTGTGGCAATACCAGCTGGGATACGGCGTCAAATGGCATGGATTGACTGTCACGTCGCGAGGCGCTGAGGCGTACCGCTACGCCATTACTCCCGGTAAGACGCTTGCCGATTACAACATGGAGCAGCAGGCCGACATCATTTCCGACTACTACATGATCGTCGTGGCCAACGATGCTCCCAATGCAAGGGGTTCCGGGGGAACACCCGCGCAACTCCAGTCAGTGCTTGCCGACTTCCTGGCAAACCCTGGGTCGAAAGAAAATCTTCCGAGGTAGGAGCCATGAAACCAGTCGTCATTGGTGTCGTTCTGGCTGCACTGACTGCAGCCGTACCTGCGGGCGCAGCGTCCCGTGCGGCGCGGCCGTTGGATATACGCAGCGACGGAACACATGTGCTTGCCTGCATCCCCGTCGACGAGAACGACGTCGTCGATGTTGCGAACGCAGGCGTCTCCCCAGTTAAAGGAGGGAGCAAGAACCCCGCAACCCCCTGGCAAATAGCGCTGGAAGCCGGAAACACGCCTGTCCGACTCGGTCCCGGTGACTGCCTGACCTTGCATCGGCGTCTACCCGGATACGTGGATACTGCCGAGCCAACCGAAATCCTGGCGGGGTGGCCATATACCTTCACGATAAGGTCGGCCGAATGGGGGAAACACGGCACGCGGCTGCATGGAGGCACATTCTGCTTTGCCCGGGCAAAGGATCGGCTCAGGGTCGTACAGGTGCCCAAGACGCACGCGACGGTGGATGCCGAGGCGTGCGCTCGACTGCTTGCGGCGGACGCTTCTTCTCCCGATTCCGATGCTGAACAGAAATGAGCCGGATCCGGCAACTTCAGATCGAGCCTTCGTTCGGGTACCGATGGGATTCCTTTCCGCGGGAATGCCATCCCGAGGAGCGCGTTGCAGGCGGGAGGTCCGGCGATTCCGGTAGGATGACGCGGACGGACGGGATTCGGCGGTCGCAATCCAGGGGCTGCCTCCCGGCCCCCGGTCCTACATACGGGTCCGGTGCCGATGACGAATGCGGGATCCCTCGCAGCGTGCACTGACGGAAAGGATTCCAGAGACTCATGTTTGCTTTCATACGTAAGCTCGCCGCGGTCGCATTGGTACTGGGACTGTGCTGGGGCGGTTCCATCGCCTACTGGCGCCAGACCGGCAGTGCCCCGGGCGGGATGGAGATGCTGGCCATGCTGGGCCTGCTGCCGGCCGGCGTGCTGGGCGGCAGCTGGATGTTGCGCGGCCTGGCGCAGCGCGCCCTGGACGAGATCGGAA
>DNXT01000423.1 GCA_003505795.1 Lysobacteraceae bacterium
CTGAACCGCTCTTCCGATCTGACGCCTTCCTTTCGCTGGACGAGGTGTTCGCGCCGCTGGCGTCGGACTCGCGGTTCCGCGCCGCCCTGTACCAGGCCTACGCGTCGCTGGGCGGCGCCGATGCCGCCACGATCGGCGCCGCGCTCTCGCACCGGTAGTGGCCGGCCGGTTCTGCGTGGAGAACCGCGCCAGCGTCTGCTAGGCCTCCCACCTGGCGGTGCTGCCATAGGCCACCAGCGAGCCGCCGGCCTCGATCCCGCGGCGCAACTGCTGGATCGCGGCCGCTGCCAGGTCCTTGGAGTCGCCGCCGGACAACACCACGCCGGGGTAGGGCGCCAGCGAAGCGCCGGCGAGCTGGGACGGATCCAGGCGGGTCGCCGGTATCCGCAACAATCGCTCAGCAGCGACCAGACCGGACCGATTTCCGCGGCGGTCACGCCCTGGCCCATCGCCAGCGCGATCTTCGGCTTGCGCAGCGGCTCGAAGCCGTCGCCGCCCCAGGCCGATGCCTTCAGGCGGTGGCCCTGGATCTCCGAGCCTGCCGATGGCGGCGTGCGCTGTCGGTGGCCGTCAGCCCTGCAGCCAGCGCTCGCAGGCCGCGCCGGCATCGGCGGCCTGGCGCGTGCCGCAGCTTTGCAGCATCCGCTTCTGCAGGCGTGCCAGGGTGGCGTTGCCGTGGTTGTGCCGGCTCCACTCGGTCAGGGTCTTGCCGAGCCGTTCGAAGCGCTGGCGGGTGCGCTGGTGGTAGCTCTCCGGCTGGGCGTCGAGATCGGCGATCACGCGGTTGGTCGCCGCCTCGATGGCGCCGGCGTCCTGCGGCGTCAGCCGGACCAGGCCATCCACGTACAGCACGCCCCACTGCACCCGCGTGGCCGGCCCTTCGGCGCCCTCGTAGGCCTTGCGCAGCCATTCCACCGCGGCCTGCGCGTCGCCACGCTGCTCGGCGAGGTCCGCCAGCTCGGGCATGTAGTAGTACGGCGTGTGGCTGCGTTGCAGTTCCGCCAGCAGCAGCGCTTCGGCAGCGGGCGCATCGTCGGCATTCTGCAGCACGTAGGCGGCGGTGCTGATGGTGGCCTGGCGCTCGTAGGCGGTCTTGGATGCCGCATCGGCCTCGGCCACGCGCGCCTTCGCCTTCTCGACCAGGCGGGCCGGCAGCGGCCCCTGCGGGTGCTGGTCGCGGTACAGCTGGATTTCCGCCAGCACGATCGCCAGGCGTCCGTCGGCGGCGTCGGCGGCCTTGGGGGCGGCGCCGCTGGCGGCGAGCAGCCGCCGCACCACCCGTTCGAGCTCGGCGATGCGCCGGTGGGCGGCATCCATTTCCGACCGCGTCGGCATGCCGAGGCGGTCGCTGACCTGCTCGATTTCCCGCTGCAGCGCCGCGCGCAGCCGCATCTGCGCATTGGCGAACGCGCCGTAGACCTCGCGAAACTCCTCGGACAGGGCAACCGACGCGTACGCTTCCTCGGCCGCCTCGATCCACAGGTCGAACATCGCCCGCGCGCTGGTCAGCTGGCTGCCGGCCTGTTCGTGGCCGGCGAGCTTGGACTCGAACACGCCGAAGGCGCGCTCCACCGCCGCCTTCAACTGCGCGGCGTAGGCCTGTGCCTGGGCCTGGTATTCCTCCTGCGCGCGCGCCAGCGCCTCGGAACGGCCGGGACAGCGCCAGATCATCCAGGCCGCGAGCACGGCCGGGACCACGATGCCGAACGTCACGATCGCCATCACCACCAGCTGCCAGAGACTGAAAGTACCCATCGCCGTTCCTTTGCCGCCCCGCGGCGCGGACTGCCTGCCGGAGCAGCTTAGCCATCGCGTGCGAACGCCATGTGGACGCGCCCGTGCCCGGGACGCGGGCGCCCTCCCTGCTCACAACGCGTCCAGGTAGAACCAGCGGCCATGTTCGCGGACGAAACGGCTGTGCTCGGTCATCTTCACCGCGCTGCCGCCGCCGACCCGGTAGCGCGCCAGGAACACGACCTCGGCGCGGTCCGGGCCGGTGTCCGAGGCGCGCTGCACGGTCAGGCCGAGCCAGATGGTGCGGCCGCCGGGGGCGTCGTCCACCGCCAGCGCGGGCGGCCGCGTGGACGGATGCCAGCTGGCCAGCAGGTAGTCGGCGTCGCGGCGCACGTAGGCGCTGTAGCGCGAGCGCATCAGCGACTCGGCGTCGGGCGCCGGCTCGCCGCCGATGTAGCGGCCGCAGCAGCGGGCGTAGTCGAGCGGGCGGCCGCAGGGACAGGGATCGGAAACGCGCGGGTTCATGGTGGAATTGTGCCGGCTTTTGCGCGGGGGAGGAGTTTCGTCCTGCTGGGAAGTCCTTCCCACAAGAAGCAACCACCCTCGACGGCGACACCGCCTCGCGCGGCGGCGCGGCGGGCTTCGATGGCTCGTCCCTCCTTCTGCGGCGCGGACCGAAGTCCCTCCCACAAGAAGCAACCACCTTCCGACGGCGACACTGCCGCGCGCGATGGCGCGACAGGCTTCAATGGCTCGTCACTTTCTTCTGCAGCGCGGACTGCTCCACCGCTCCCGGTGCCGCTATGCTTGCGCGCCCTGCCGCGCACGTGCATCCATGCTGGAGCTGATCCCCGCCGAACTGCCCTGGCTGCTGTGCATCGCGTTCGTCGCCGGCCTGGTCGACGCGGCGGTCGGCGGCGGCGGCCTGATCCAGCTGCCGGGCCTGTTCGCCACGCTGCCGCAGCAGGCGCCGGCGCTGCTGCTGGGCACCAACAAGTTCGGCGCGATGGCCGGCACCGCGGCGTCGGCCTGGCGCTATGCGCGCAACGTGCGGTTCCCGTGGCGGCCGGTGCTGGCGGCCACCGCCGCCGCGTTCGTGTTCTCGTTCCTGGGCGCCACCGCGGTCAGCCTGATGCCGAAGCAGGCGGTGCGCCCGCTGATCCTCGGATTGCTGGTGGCGATGCTGGCCTACACCCTGGTCAAGAAGGACTTCGGCGCGCTGCACCGGCCGCGCGCGATCGGCCGCCGCGAACTGGCGATCGCGCTGGCGATGGGCGCGGCGATCGGCTTCTACGACGGCTTCTTCGGCCCCGGCACCGGCAGCTTCCTGATCTTCCTGTTCATCCGCTTCTTCGGGCTGGACTTCCTGCGCGCCTCGGCGGCGTCGAAGGTGGTCAACCTCGCCACCAACCTGGCGGCGCTGGGGTTCTTCGTGCCGAGCGGCCAGGTGCTGATGGCGGTCGCGGTGCCGATGGCCGCCGCCAATATTGCCGGCGCCTTCACCGGCACCCGCCTGGCCCTGCACGGCGGCACGCCGCTGATCCGCAGGCTGTTCCTGGCGCTGGTGGTGGTGCTGATCGCGAAGATGGGCTGGGATACGTTCGCGGCCTGAGTGGCAGCGGGACTTAAAGCCCGTCGGGACTGAAGTCCCTCCCACAGGGTGTCAGCGGCGCTTCTGGACCTGCTTGGAGGAGGCCGGCTTCTTCACCGGCTTGTTGGCAGCGGCCTTGGCCGGCTTGGCCGATGCCGATGCGGCCCGCTTTGCCGTTGCCGGCGCGGTCGTCCTGCCGTTCTTCCTGGCTGCGGACGCTCCGCCCGCGCCGGCAGCCCGCTTCGCAGC
>DNXT01000328.1 GCA_003505795.1 Lysobacteraceae bacterium
GGGAAAGCCCGTCGGGACTGAAGTCCCTCCTACAAGTGCAAGGGCTGTCCCCGCAGGGGAAACCCGGGCAAGGCCTCGTCGCGACCGAAGTCGCTCCTGCAACCGGCAGCGGCGGCGGCACGGCCGGATACTTCAGCTCAGGCGCGCTCGCCGAAATAGCCGCGGCACCACGCCACCACCTGCGGCAGCCCCGCCTCGATCGGGGTCGACGGATCGAAGCCGAACGCCGCCTGCGCGCGCGCGGTGTCGGCCATGGTCTCGACCATGTCGCCCGGCTGCATCGGCCGGTAGAGCTTCTCGGCGGTGCGGCCGGCGGCCTGCTCGATCACCGCGATGAAGTGCTCCAGCTCCACCGGCGTGTGGTTGCCGAGGTTGAACACGCGATGCGGCACGGCGTCCTGCGAAGGATGGTCGAGCGCGCCGAGCACGCCGGCGACGATGTCGTCGACGAAGGTGAAGTCGCGGCGCATGCGGCCGTGGTTGAACACCTCGATCGGGCGTCCGGCCAGCACCGCGCGGCTGAAGATCAGCGGCGCCATGTCGGGCCGGCCCCACGGGCCGTACACGGTGAAGAAGCGCAGGCCGGTGGCGCGCAGGCCGTACAGCTGCGCGTAGGTATGGCCCATCAGCTCGTTGGCGGCCTTGGTCGCCGCGTACAGCGAACGCGGCTGGTCCACGCGCTGGTCCTCGGAGAACGGCGGCGTGGCCGAGTCGCCGTAGACCGAGCTGCTCGACGCGTACACCAGGTGCCGCACGCCGCGGTGCCGGCACAGCTCGAGCATGTTGACGAAGCCGACCAGGTTGCTGTCGACGTAGGCGTACGGGTTCTGCAGCGAGTAGCGCACCCCCGCCTGCGCGGCCAGGTGCACCACGCGGTCGGGCTTCACCCGGTCGAACAGCGCGGCCAGGCCGTCGCGGTCGGCCAGGTCGAGGGCGCGGATGTCGATGCCCGGGCACAGCGCGGCGACCCGGTCGCGCTTGAGCTGCGGGTCGTAGTAGTCGTTGTAGTTGTCGAGGCCGACCACCTGCTCGCCGCGCGCGGCGAGCGCGCGGCAGGTGTAGGCGCCGACGAAGCCGGCAGCGCCGGTAACGAGGACGGTCATTGGATCGATCCGGCTTGCGGTGCGGCGGATTCGCCGGCGCGCGGCGACGCGCCCACCTTCGTGGCGCCCTGGTTCCTGCGCGGCGCGGTCGCGCCGGTAACGAGAAGAGTCATCGAATCCATCCAGAGTTGCCGATGCGTGCCGCCGCAGGGAGCGGAAGGTATCCGGAAGTATGGTGACGCGTTCATCATAATCGCGTCGACGCGCTACCGGGATGCGATGCAGCCCGCCTTGCCGGCAGCGGGGACGGTCATCGGAACAACCCGAAACGCTTCCCGGCAACGTTCGCCCGCCCGGGTTCGCAGATGTCGCTCACGTCCTTGCGGCTGAAGCGCTCCAGCAGCGCGTCGGTGCCCCGGTGCAGCTTCAGCGCCATCTCCTCGGGATACAGCGGCACCACCGCCATGAACGCGATGGTCTTGTCCGCGTCGACGACCAGTTCCGCGAACCCGTCGGGCACGCTGATCGAGGGCAGCACGATCGCGCCGGCGAAGCCGACGTCGCCGGCGTACGGCTCGGCCGGGTCGCCGTGCGGCACGGTGTGGCCGTAGCCGAGCCAGGTGGCGTGCCTGTGCGGCAGCCGCGCCAGCGTCTTGAGCAGGCGGATCGGCCAGTAATGGCGCTCGTCGGAAAGATCCTGCTGCGCCAGCGGCCAGTCGCCCGGCAGCGTGATCATCAGCTCCAGGTGGCGCGGCGCCGGTACGTCGGCGGGCACCGCCATCGGCAGGTCGCTCATGCCCGAGGTCACCAGCCGCAGGTAGGGAAAGCCGGCGCTGGCCGCGACGATGTGCACGTCGATGTGCACCGCGTCGGAGACGATCTCGTGGAACACGGCGTCGACCGGGCCCAGGTACCGCTCGATATGTGCCGAGATCCGTTCCAGGCACATCTCCCCGTCCGCCGGCCGCCAGTCGGCGGCGGCCCCGTGGCGGAGGATGCGGCTGCCGCCCAGGCTGACGACGTCGGCGGACTTCGGTTGTTCGGACATGACGGACTCCGTGGACGCTGCCGAGGCGGCCCGCGCCTCAGCGCGGGGCCAGATTCTCGCGCGCCATGGTCTGCTTGCGCTCGGCGCTGAAGTCCCACCACGGGCGCGGCGGCTCGCCCTGCATGAAACGCACCACCGACAGGAACACGTCGATGACGCAGGGGTCGTGCATCACCCCGGTGCGCAGGCACAGCTGCGCGTACATGTCGTAGGGATCGCGCCCGGCCAGGTGCGCCGGCACGCGGATGCCGATCCTGCGCAGGTCCTTCTCGCAGGCCGGACCGACATTGGGCAGGTCGGTCAGGCGCAGCAGGTGGTTGCGGTCGACCTTGTTCGGATTCATCGCCGTTGCCGCCGGTTGCGGGGAAAGGATCAGCCCTGCGCGCGGGCGCGCAGCCTCTCGAGCACGCCGTCGAGCGTGTCCAGGTCGGTGTAGTGGATCACCAGCTTGCCCTTGCCGCCACGGCCGTGGTTGATCGCCACCTTGGTGCCCAGCGATTCGGACAGCTCGGTCTCCAGCGAGGCGATGTCGGCCTGCGGCGCGGCCGCGGCCGGCTTGGCCTTGCGCAGCGCGGCCGGCACCTTGCGGGCGGCGAACTGCTGGGCGCGGTGCTCGACCTGA
>DNXT01000114.1 GCA_003505795.1 Lysobacteraceae bacterium
GCACGGGATCACCGTGCATCCGCGTCCGGACCGGCGCCACGTCCGCGCCGAGGACGTGGCGGCGCTGGCGGCGCTGACCCGCGAGGCGCGGGTCGAGTTCAACATCGAGGGCAACCCGTTCGCGCCGCCGCGCGAAGGCTATCCCGGCCTGCTCGAGCTGTGCCGGCAGGCCCGGCCGGAGCAGGTCACCCTGGTGCCGGACGGCGACGGCCAGCTCACCTCCGACCACGGCTTCGATTTCGGGCACGAGCTCGACCGCTTGCGCGAGGTGGTGGCGGGGTTCCGCGCGCTCGGCAGCCGGGTCAGCCTGTTCGTCGATGCCGGCAATCCGCGGCTGGCGCAGGCCGCGGCGGTCGGTGCCGATCGCGTCGAGTTCTATACCGGCCCGTACGCCGAGGCGCATCTGGGCGGGCAGCCCGGCGAGGTGCTGCGCACGTTCGCCGACGCCGCCCGCACCGCCCAGGCCGCCGGCCTGGGGGTGAACGCGGGCCACGACCTCTCGCAGTCCAACCTCGGCGACTTCCTGGCGGCCGTGCCCGGCGTGCTGGAGGTCTCGATCGGCCACGCCCTGATCGGCGAGGCGCTCTACGAAGGGCTCGACGCCACCGTCCGCGCCTACCTCGCCATCCTGCGCCAGCACGGCGGCTGACCGGGCCGGCGCGCTTCGCGTGCGCCTTCGGCCGGCAAAGGGCCCTGCATCTTGTCAGAACAACCGGGCCAGAAGCGCAAAGCGCCGCTTCAAATAGTACGCCAGGGGATGCTTCGCGTTGCCCTCCCGCCAGTCTTCCAAGGACAAGCGCAGCGTACCGATGGCCACCATGGCGACCGTTCGCAGTACGTCCCGCCGTCCTGGTTCTGGCCAGACTGCACCCATTGCCTCCACGAGCGTGCGTTCCATTTCGATGAACCGGGCTTCCTTGCGAGCACGAAGCGCGTCGGTCGATCGCATCAACCGATCGATCACGATGGACTCCTTGGTCTCATAGCTTGAAGCGAGTCCGAGCAGGCATCCCCGAACGGCATCCAGCGGAGCCTGGTCCGCGGAACAGGCAAGCACGGCGGACCGCAGCGCCTGCTGGAAGCCACCGTCCTGCCGAGCCAGCAGCACCTCTTCCTTCGACTTGAAATAGTAGAAGAACGTCCGGCGCGAGATGCCCGCCGCGGCCGCGATCGCGTCCAACGTCGTGGCCTCGTAGCCGTTTTCGATGAACAGGCTCAGGCCGGTCTCAATGATTCGTTCAAGCGTATCGCGTCGTTTCCGCTCGCGTAGACCTTCGGGTTTGTCGGACAAGGCTTCCATCGATCAAAGGATCTCTTGTGATTTCGCACTCGGTGCAATATTATTCTTGCACTACGTGTAATATCCTATCAGGAGGACCATCGCCATGCCTCACGAAAAAGTCTGGTTCGTCACGGGTGCGTCCAGTGGTTTCGGCCGCCTGTGGTCGGAGGCCGCGCTGGAGCGGGGCGACAAGGTCGTCGCGACCGCGCGCGATCCGAAAACCCTTGGCGACCTGGTGGACAGGTACGGCGACGCCGTCCTGGTCCTGCCGCTCGATGTGACCGACCGTGATGCCGTGTTCGCGACGGTCAAGAAGGCGCATGAGCACTTCGGCCGCCTCGACGTGATTCTGAGCAATGCCGGCTACGGCTACATGAGTGCCGTGGAGGAGATCGACATCAAGGAAGCGAAAGCGAACTTCGAGACCAACGTCTTCGGTACGCTCTCCGTCATCCAGGCCGCCCTGCCCGTGCTGCGCGCGCAAGGCAGCGGCCACATTCTCACGTTGTCGAGCATCGCCGGCATGGTCAGCCTGCCCACCGGCGGGACCTATCTCGCCACGAAGTGGGCCGTCGAAGCCTTGTCCGAGGGCCTGGCCGGCGAAGTGGCCGGCTTCGGCATCAAGGTGACGATCATCGAGCCGGGCAGCTTCTCCACCGGCTTCAGGGCCGCCACGCAGGCCGCTCCCTCCATGCCGGAATACGCCGCCCTGCGCAAAGAGATCCACGGCAGGTTCAACGGGGACATCATCGGCGATCCGAAGGCAACGGCCGCCGCCATCCTCAAGGTGGTGGATTCGGATGAGCCGCCGCTGCGCCTCATCCTCGGCGACTGGCTGCTGCCCATGGTGAAGAGGTTCTATCAGGAGCGAATCGATACCTGGGAGAAGTGGGCCGACGTATCGAACGCGGCCCAGGGCAAGAAGCCCGCGCCGCTCCCCGGCTGATCCTGGACACGTATCCCTCCAGCGAGCCTTTCCGAATTCCCCGATCTGCGGGCATGAATGCCGCCAGCACATGCCGGGGGATCGGCGCTGCCGCACCCCCCGCTTCACCATAGGCCCAAGCGTATAGCCCCATATGGGCAAGGTGGAGCGCGGCGAGCACGCTTGGCGATCGTCTTCAAGATCGCCAGCACGCTCGGAGGCAGTGCCGTCGTGCTAATGGCCGCGACGGAAGGCCGGCGACGCATCGCGCCGACACGCCCAGGTTGTCCACCGCTTGTGCTGCCTGTCTGATCTGGCCTCTCGCACTGGTAGTGCCAAGCAGTTTCCCGGCCGTCACAGCGGTGTAAATTTGTAAGCCACTCCGACGATCAGTTCATGATGGTCGCATCAATCAAGAAACGACCTGGAAAAGCATGTTTTCTACGTCCGCGCTGGACCTCATCGGCAATACCCCCCTTGTTGCGCTTGACCGGATATACAAAGGACCGGGAAGAATCATCGCCAAAGCGGACTTCTTGCAGCCGGGAGGAAGCGTCAAGGATCGGGCGGCGAAAGGCATTCTCCTTGCGGCCGTGAAAGATGGACGCTTGCGGCCAGGAATGCCCGTGGTGGAAATGACGAGCGGCAACATGGGAGCGGGCCTTGCCGTCGTATGCGCAGCACTCGGAAACCCCCTGGTGGTCGCTATGTCAGCGGGCAACAGCCCGGCACGCGCCAAGATGCTCGAAGGCCTGGGGGCCGAGGTGATTCTTGTGGATCAGGTCGATGGCAGCCCGGGCCAAGTTACCGGGCAGGACATCGAGGCGGCAGCCGGGATCGCGGAAGAAATCGCGCGCACGCGGGGTGGGTTCTATGTGGATCAGTTCAATGCCGCCGAAGGCATTGCTGCGCATGAGACGACCACCGGCGCGGAAATCCTGGAACAGTTCGGCGCGACGGTCGATGGCTGGGTGGCTTCCGTAGGAACCGGATGCACGTTCATGGGGGTTGCCAGAGCCTTGAAAGCAGCCAATCCCGGGACCGTCTGCGCAGCCGTCGAACCTGCCGGGAACCGGCCCTTGGCAGGCGAACGTATCACCAAGCCGAAGCACATATTGCAGGGAACAGGCTATGGCGGAATACCGCCCCATTGGGATGCTTCGCTGATGGATTTGAGCATCGCGGTCAATGACGAAGAAGCGGAAAACTGGCGCCGCCGCCTTGCCTGTGAGGAAGGGCTTTACGTGGGCTATTCGGCAGCAGCGAATGTGTGTGCCGCTGTTCGCTTGTTGGAATCCCGGCGCCTTGAGAACGATGCGGTGGTGGCAACCATACTCTGTGATACGGGCTTGAAGTATTGATCGTTGTTGAAGCGCACCCCGGCAGCGGAATCCCCGGTCTCCGGCCATGAACGCCGCCAGCGATGCTGGACCGGCACCGCCGCGTCCACGGTTTCACCATAGGTCTGGGCGTGCAGCGCGGCATAACGGTCCAGGGTCGGCTTTCAGGCTGACCAGGCATGGCCCTCGCACAGCGGCCTGATGGCGCGCGACAGCGGCGACTGTTCGATGTGCGCCCGCTCGGCCACCATCAGAAATCCAGGCCACCGCCAGCGGCGTGCGAGTGGGCCACCACCTTGCCGGCTCCGATGGCGGATGAACAACGGTTGCACCCGTACGGGGCCTGGGGCGCCCGGCAGGGAATCCGGCGTCACCGGATACGCTCACGGGGGCGCTTCGCTTCCTGCGTGCCCGGGCCGGGG
The DNA here is from genome assembly GCA_003505795.1 of Lysobacteraceae bacterium. Classification (GTDB taxonomy): domain Bacteria; phylum Pseudomonadota; class Gammaproteobacteria; order Xanthomonadales; family Xanthomonadaceae; genus UBA8801. The sequence goes on from DNXT01000114.1 coordinate 3,970, forward strand.
ATAGCGACCAAGCATGAGGATCAGGACATTGGCGAAAACGATCAGGGCGATGGATGCCCAGAGGATCGGGGCGTAGTTTTCAGTCCAATCCAGCAGGAAGCCCCAGGCTGAAGCCGCCACGCCCACACCCACGGCAAAGAAAACATAAACGCTCCCGAAAATCTCGGAGTAATGCCTGGAACCGAAATACCTCCGCGTGATGTAGGCAATGATGTCCAGTTCCGCCCCGAGCGCCAGGCCGGCCATGACTGCCGCGAACCCCGCTGTTCCCATCGACAGCGGCGCCGGCATCAACATGCAGGCAATGCCGACAACGGTGCCTGAGAAGTAGATGGCGGAGACCAGCGGCGCCCAGACGCGGTCCATGAAGTAGCCCGCCGACAATCGACCGGCAATGATGGCAATGCCCAGAAGGCTGACGATCGTCCCGACGTCGGAAGCGGCGATGCCTTTTTCGGCGAGGAGCGGCGCGAAGTTCGGAACCAGTCCGCCAACGGCAAGCGATATCAGGAAGACCGCCGCGTTGACGAACCAGAATCGGTAGCTGCGGTACGCCTGACGCGGGGAAAGGCCTTCCTGGTTCTCCGGTGCCTGTTGCGTCGGTGTCTGCGTTGGCCCGGACCTGCGGATGAAGGCCAGCACCGCGAGGGTCGCCAGAACCCACGCCATCAGTCCCAGGCTGGCATAGGTCCATCGCCACCCGAAGGTGTCCAGCCCGAAGCGCACGTAAAGCGGTGCCAATGCCGCCGCGACACCTGTTCCGCTCATCGTGATGCCAATGGCGAGTCCAAGGCGCGCCTTGAAATACTGGCTCACCAGCGCGGTCCAGGTGATCGGCAGGGAACCCGCGGCCAGAATCGACAAGGCGGCATAACTCAGATACCAGAGCGCAAGCGAGCCTGGGTTCACCGCCAGAAGCAGGTATCCCAGGGAATGTCCGAACAGACCCAACAGGCCGACACGGCGCACACCGAATCTTGCGACGAGTCTTCCCACGAGCGGGCCCGTGATGACGCCCAGCAGCATGAGAATGGTGTAGCTGGTGAAGAACTCCGCGCGCGTCCAGCCGAACGCCTCCGTTACCGGCTGGAAGAACAGGCCTTGCGTGTAGAAGGTGATGGACAGCAGGCCGCAGCCCGTACCGATCATGGCGGTCAGAAGGATGTGCCAGTAGCTTTTGACCTCAGAGGGGATGCTTTTAGCGGACATGGTGGCCTTCTCCTTTGGAAATCAGCTGTGGCGCTGCAAGCGCGAGTCCAGCGCATAGGCGCCGCCGCCGCGCGCGGCCATGTAGAGCGCCAGGAATCCCATGAGCACCGGGAACTCGATGCCGCGGTCGATCCAGGGCCAGGTCGGCCCGAGCGCATAGCCGATGCCCGCCATTTGCAGGGCAACGAGGAATGCGACGAACCGCGTGCACAGGCCCAGTGCCAGCAGTATGGCGCCGCCTGTCTCCAGCAGCATGACCAGGAACGCCAGTTGCGGAGCGAACGGCAGTCCCATCACGTTCTGGATCAGGTTGATCGAACCTGCCATCGGATCGGCCATGGAACCGTGCGACGTGCCGAGCGCCTTGGGAAGGCCGTGGGTGAACAGCACGACGGCGAAGACTATGCGCAGCAAGGCGTAAAAAGCCGGCTCGCAGCGTGAGCAGTATCGTCCCAGGGTTGAAAGTGCACTCCGCCTTGGATGTCCAGCTGCTTTGGGGGGCGCCTCTGTTGTCATCATGATTCCTTTCATCGGCCTTGGGCTGCAGTCGAGGCAACGCGCGACTTCAGATTGCCGATGAAGCCTCTCAACGCCGGCTGGATGTCGGCGAACAACGGATCGCGACGGTGCGCCAGCACCACGCCACCAAGCAGCTTGACGCCAAGTGCCAGTGCACTGGCCTCGTCCGCCGTGAACGCCATCCCCGCGCGGACGCGATCAACGATCGCGAGAATGTCGTCGTGGTTCTCGACCTCGAACGCCAACGGTGCGCTTGTGCCGGCATGACCTGCCGGATCGTCGATCCTCTCCACACTGATGCGGAATCGGCGTGCGTTCTTCGTGCTCATTGGCTTTCTCCTTGATGCGATGGGTATCCGGGGATGCGCGTCTCGCCGAGCCGACCACGCATGCCGGGACAGGGATCATTGCGACTTCGGCGTCAGTCCCATCTTCTCCATCGTCAGCGTCTCGTCGGCACGGCCCCAGCCGCCGTCGGCAACCTCTTCGACCAGCACCATCGAGTACGGGCGGACGCCCTCGCCGAAATACTCGACGAACATCGCCGTGGTCCGATGGATGATCTCTTCCTTCTTGGTATGGTCCAGGATTCCTTCCGGGAACTTGTAGTTGGCGAACGGCATGGTGGTTTCTCCTTGGAAACAACAAATGGAACTGCGAAGGGTCTGGGATGCCGAAGTCACGGGGCCAATCTGGCGCGAGCCTGTCTTTGTGCCGTCCGGATCAGTCCTTGGTACTGGGAGTCCTTGCCTGGGTACCAGGGCATGCGTGCAATGCCGTCGAACCCCGGCATCGTCTCCATGTGCTGCAGCATGCGCCGGCGCATCGCCGGGTCCGGCAGCGGGCCGTACATCGCCTCCACGTTATCGGCGGCATGATCCGGATTGGACGTGCCGCACAGGACCGTCGTCACCGCGGGATGGCCCATCACCCACTTCAGGAAGAATTGCGCCCAGGTCGCAGCCCCGAATTCGCTGGCGAAATCCGGCAGCGGCCGACCTTCGACGATGCGCATCAGCCGCGCCTTCTCCAAGGGGAGATTGACCAAGACGCCGACACCTCGTTCCGCCGCGGCCGGAAGCAGCCGGCGCTCGGCATTTCGATCGAAGATCGAGTAGTTGGTTTGCACGAAATCGACGACGCCCCGTTCGACCACCTCGGCGAGTTGATCCTGGGCGCCGCTCTCATGATGCGTCATGCCAACGTATCGGACGCGCCCCTCCTTCTTCCACGCTTGCATCAGAGGAAGGATGACGGGCGCATTGACCATGCTCTGGCATTGGATGAGGTCGATCGTGTCGCGCCAGAGGCGAAGCCTCGACTGCTCGAAGCTCGCACGCGCATGGCTTTCGTCACCGAGGTACTCGCCGGTCGACCAGATCTTGGTCGCGGCGAAGATGTCGGGGGCTTCCGGTGCAGCGGCGAGGAACGCACCGAGTGAGACTTCCGCCGATCCATAGAGCGGCGACGTTTCGACGACGCGGCCTCCGCCGGCGACATATCGCCGGAAGACTTCCCTGAGGTCGGAGCGGTCGTCGCCCGGTAGCGCATCGAAGGTGAGGAACGTGCCGAGCCCAAGCGCCGTGAGCTTGTGTCCGGTGCGCGGAATCTCGCGCGTCCGGACCGGCGGATTCTGCGCTTGTGCCGGTTCGGTTGTCTGGCTCTGGGCGTGGCCCGGCCCGGCGATGGATGAAGCCCCCAACGCAACCGCACTGAGTCCCGCCGTGCCGAGAAACTCCCGCCTTCCAAGAAGTGCATGCGTTTCTGTCATGTCGGTCCTCTCATTGGGTCTTCGTTGCGGCGCTACGGCACACGCTCAGTCGACTGGTGGGGTCGAACGAGCCGCGTTGACCCGATGTGCCCAGGCACGAGCCAGGAAACCGGCGGCGATGCCGATCACGGCGGCCAGGCCGAGGCTGGCGAAGCTGCCCAGCGTCGGCGGCAAGTGCGAGGCGAAGTACGACACCAAGCCGAGGAAGAAGCCGAGCAGGTTGTTGAAGACCGGCAGCCGGGCCAGCGACAGCGCGGCCGCGGTGATCGCCAGCACGACGGCCGTGATCGCGTACGCGCCCAGGTGCGGGCCGAGCGCGCCCTGCAGGTGGGCGGCGCCGATGCCCAGCGCCAGGCCGATCAGCACGCAGCCCAGGTTGACCAGCCCCGCCTTGAAGTTGACGCCCCGGGTGAAGAGCGCGATCCAGCCGATGAACATCGCCCATATCGGCAGTTCCAGTGCCAGCGCACTGAAGGTCGCGGCCGACGAGGCGACGACCGATTCTCCGGCCACAACCTGGAGATGCCTGCCCCAAGAGCGGTCAGTCGACATGGGACACCTCCGGGTTGATGCGCGGCGACAACAGATCGCCCAGCTGGATACGGCGCAGGAACTCGGCGCGGATGCGGTCGGCGACCGCGGCCACTACCGCGCAGCCGTCGTCGGACGGATCGATGTGCACGCGGAATGGGCGACGGCCGAACGGCGTATCGACCACCTCGACGATGGCGCGGGCGACGCTGGCCGGATCCGCATCCGGCGGCTCGCAGGCGGTCAGGTTCTTCATCGCTTCCTCGGCCAGGCCGCGGTTGGGGCCGTGGTCGTACTCGGCCTGGCGCGCCTCGTCGGCCGGCTTGCCGGCATGCAGGAAGTGGTTGGTGCCCTGGGTGAACGCGCCCGGCACGACGATGCTGGTTTCGATGCCCCAGCGCGCCAGCTCGCCGGCGTAGCTGACCGCCAGCGCGTCCATCGCCGCCTTGGCGGCGAAGTACGGGGCCAGGTACGGCGGCGTGCCGCCGCGGTGGCTGCTGCTGCCGACCCACAACAGCAGGCCCCTGCCCTGCTTGCGCAGTTGCGGCAGCGCGGCGCGGTTGACCCGCTGCGTACCGAGCACGTTGACGTCGTACAACTGCACGTACTGCTCCGGCGTGAACGCCTCGGCGGCGCCGAACACCATGTGCCCGGCGTTGTGGATCACGACATCCAGGCGGCCCTGCTCGGCGACGATGCGCTCGATCGCCGCATCGGCGGAGGGCTGCGACTGCACGTCGAGTTCGATGGCTTGCAGCCGTACGCTGCGGTCCTTCGCGTATGCATCGACGGCCTCGACCTGCGCGGCGTTGCGTCCGGCGGTATCGCGCATGCCGGCATAGACGGCATGGCCGGCATCGGCCAGCGCACGGGCGCTCATCGCGCCGAAGCCGCTGGATGCACCGGTGATCAGGATGACTTGGCTCATGGGATTCTCCTGGTGTGGTTTAGGCGAAGCCGCCGTTGGCGCGCAGCACCTGCGAGTTGACCCACGCGCCGTCCGGGCCGGCCAGGAACGACACCGCGCCGGCGATGTCCTCCGGCGTGCCCAGGCGTTCCAGCGGCGCCAGCTTGGTGATCTGTGCGATCTGTTCCGGGGTCTTGCCGTTGAAGAACAGTTCGGTGCCGACCGGCCCCGGGGCGACGGCATTGACGGTGATGTTCCGGCCACGCAGTTCGTTGGCGAGCACGTGAACCAGGCCCTCGACGCCGGCCTTCGAGGCGATGTAGGGGCCGTAGGCCGGGAACGACTTGGCGATCACGCTGGTGGACAGCGCGATGATCCGGCCGCCTTCGCCGAGGTTCGCAGCGGCCTGGCCCAGCACCAGGAAAGCGCCGCGCAGGTTGGTGGCGATGACCTTGTCGAAATCGGCCAGGCTGGCTTGGTTGATCGGCGCCATCGGCATGATGCCGGCGCTGTTGACCACCACGTCGATGCGGCCGAAGGCCTGCTTGGCGCCCTCGAACAGCGCGGCCACGTCGGCCGGATTGCCGACGTCGCCCTGGATCGCGATGGCCCTGCCTCCGGCCGCTTCGATGGCGGTGACGGTTTCCTGCGCCTTGGCGGCATTGCCGGCGTAATTGACGACGATGGCGAAGCCGTCGGCGGCCAGCCGCACGGCGATGGCCTGGCCAATGCCGCGGGAACCGCCAGTGACGATGGCGACCTTGGGTGCTGTGGTTGCATTCATGGAGGGCTCCGATCGAAAGAGGGGGGCGATATACCCGTGGAGCCCATTCTTCTTGTTCACGACAGTTAGATAAACGCCAATAAATTGGCATGTAAATTCAATCAAGAACAACAATGGACACCAGGCATCGCTTCGATCCCTGTACCCGCTTCTGGATGCTGGTCAGCTTCGGCAGGCCGGCCGCGTTGGAGATTCCGCGCGCCACCGCCCCCTATGCGGTCAAGCCGCAGGCCCGGTTGGGCATGCGGCTGCTCGACCGCACCACGCGCCAGGTACGCCCGGCGCCCGACGGCCAGGCGTTCTACGAGCGGTGCGTGCACGTGCTCGGTGAACTGGACGATGCCGAAAGCTCGTTACGGCATGTCGCTGCCAATCCGCGCGGCACGCTGCGCATGGACATGTCCAGCGTCCATGCCTCCCCGTCGTGCTGCCGAGGATCGACGGCTTCCGCAATCGCTATCCCGGCATCGACCTGGCGGTCAGCAGCGGCGGCCAGCTGGCCGACCTGGTTCGCGAAGGCGTCGATTGCGTGATCCGTGCCGGCGTGCCGCGGGATTCCACCCGGGTGGCGCGTGCCTCATCACGGCGGCATGGTGTCAGGGACGCTCACGCAGGCAAACGCACTACAGCTTTGGGCGGCAACCGACGCATGGCGGCGGCAGGCATTCCTGCATGCTTGCCCTGACAACGCGAGAATCGTCCCGTGTGCCGCTCAGGCGTTCGCGCGCGCGCGCCGCACGTTGTCGGGTGTCGTGCCCGTCCACGTCCTGAAGGCTCGGTAGAAGGAATTGGCCTCGTCGAAGCCGAGCAGGAATGAAATCTCCGCCACGGGCAACGTGGTCTTCTCCAGGTAGTGCCGGGCCAGATCCGCCCTCGTTTCGGCCAGGATATCCTGATAGCTGGTACCTTCGGATTCGATCCGTCGTTGAAGCGTGCGCTTGCTCAAGGCAAATTTGCGCGCGATGTCGTCGATCCCGACCAGGCCGCTGGGAAGCCCTTCGAGCAGGGCGGCGCGCACGCGCCTGGCCGTTGTCGCGAACGCATCGAGGTCGGCGAGGCGTTGGCGCAACTCCGGCTCGAACACGGACCACAGGGGTTCATTCGACGTCAGGAACGGGCGCGTGGCATCGGCGGCAGTGAACGTGACCCGATGCCGCGCGCCCCGCTGGATGCGTGTGCCAAGAAACGATTCATACGGCGCTGTCGGAGTCGGTGGCACCGTGGTCGTGATCTCGACCGGGCGCACCGGTTCGCGGGTGCCCATGCGGGCGAGCGTCACGCAGAAAAGCAGTTCCATCACCACCAGTGATACCGGTGGCGCGAGCGGGCCATCGAGCCACGTCAGTTCGACCGTCACCCGGTCGCCCGCCTCCGTGACATCCAGGCGGATAGGGGCAATGAGCGCCTTGTAGCGCGCGATGCGCTGCGCCGCCACGAGCAGGTTCGGACTGCACAGCGCCGCGAACAGCGGCGGCGAGAAGGACTCGCTGCGCACGGCCTGGCATAGCCGGAGCGGGAGCAGCGGGTCGCCGACCTCCGCTTCGATGCCATCCCAAAGGCGGTAGTAGTCCTTGGGGGCGAGCCGCACGGACGGCTGCAGCAACAGATCATCTGCGAGCCCGGCACGGCGCAGCACGTCGGTCGGCACGACTCCCAGGTCTTTGAGCAACGTGCGCCAAGTGGTATCGAGCGCATAGCCGGGATCTTTCATGCCTGGTTGTTACCACCAAATCGCGCCATTCGTCCATCGCCTTGCGCGTGCTCAGGCGCCGGAAGCGAACTGCGCCTTCATGCCGGCGAAGAAGGTGGCGTCATCGCTCATGCGGCGCTGCGCGAGCATCTGCACGGCGTCCGCTCCCGCCTCGTACCGGAGCTGGTCGGTTTGGTCCGTTGTGGCGGCGTACACGACCTCGGCGATCTGTTCGGGCTGCGAGCCGTTCGCCATCATCGGACCCAGCACGCCCAGTACCGATGCCACGAGCGGCTGATATTCGGCGAGCATCGGATCGTTGCTGAAGTCCAGCGAGCGGCCGCCGAAGTCGGTCTTGATGCCGCCTGGCTCGACGACCTTCACCCGGATGCCGAGCGGGTTCAACTCGTATTGCAGCGATTCGGACAGCCCCTCCACCGCGAACTTCGTGCCGTGGTACAGCGTGCCGAGCGGGAATGCCATTCGACCACCGACGGACGAGACGTTGACGATGGTGCCGCTCCGGTTCGCGCGGAAATGGGGCAGCAGGGCCTGCGTCGTGGCAAGAAGGCCCAGTACGTTCACGTCGAACTGACGGCGAATCTTTTCGGCGGGTGTCGCTTCAAGAGGCCCGTAGGCGCCGTAGCCCGCGTTGTTCACGAGCGCATCGATGCGCCCGAATTTCGCGATTCCGGCTTCCACCGCCGAACGGATCGAGTCGGCATCCTGGACATCGAGGCGTGCGACCAGGGCCTGGTCCGACTGCGTGAGTTCCGACTCCCGATCGGGCTGGCGCATCGTCGCGACGACGTTCCAGCCCTTCGCGAGAAACAGCTTGGCGCAGGCCCGGCCCAGGCCGGTCGAGGTGCCGGTGATGAGGACAGTCTTGGTCATGTGAGGCTCCTGCGGAAGGAGCATGAAGACTATCGGGACGGGCTCGATTGTTGGATGGCTATCCGCGCCAATCTTCAATCCGATGACGCCATCACCGGTCAGGCCGCCGGGTCAGCACCACCTGCCGTCTGTCGCCAGCCCTGCCTCGGCGCGCAGAACCACGCGCGGAACTGGCGCCAACGGCTTGCTTCAGTTCCTGCGCATGGCTTCAAGCCCTTGCTGCCTGGACACCACGGGCCGGTAGCCGAGTTCGCGCTGCGCCTTGCCGATGTCCAGCGTAAAAGGTTTGCCGATCAGGCGCAGCATCTGGCGCGTAATCGGCGGCTCGCCCCGACGCGAGAAGGTCCGCCAGATCCACTCCATCGCGCTGGCCATGGCCCAGGCCACCGGCAGCGGCACCGAAGCGCGGGGCGGGTCCACGGCGCGCGTCTGCAGTAAGCCGGAGACGAACTGCCTGAGCGTGCTGTCGGCACCGTCGCTGACGAAGTAGGCCTCGCCGCCGCGGCCTGCTCAACGGCCAGTTCGACCGCATGGCAGACGTTGTCGACGTGAGCCGTGGACATGGCCTGCGAACCATCGCCCACCCAGCGGAACTGGCCCGCTCTGACGGTCTGGATCATGTGATCCAGCATGGGCATGCCGGCTCCCCAGATCATCGGCGGGCGAATGACCACGGTCTCGAATGCCCCCGAGCGGTTGGCGCCCAGCACCAGCGCTTCGCTGCGTGCCTTCGATGCGCTGTATGCCGCCCAGGCACGCTCCTGTCGCGGCAGTGACTCGTCGGCCCGCAGCATCGGCGCCGGGTCGCCCATCACCACCGCCGCCGCACCTACCTGCACGAAACGCCTGACGGACGCCGCCGCCGCGGCCTGCAGCAAGTTGGCCGTGCCTTGCACGTTGGTCCGTTCGAACTCGACTGGGGCACCCCACAACTTGAAGAGTGCGGCAACGTGGATCACCACGGCGCAGCCGAGGGCGGCATCTGTCAGCGAAGCTACGTCGTCCAGCGAACCACGCACGGCTTGCGCCCCGCGCTCGCCTACGATCCGCATGGCTTCGTCGCTGCGCGCCAGCGCACGAACCTGCCACCCGTGGGCGACGAGACGTTCGATAAGCCGGCCCGGTTGACCTCGCGGCGCGCACCATTTGGGCGGCGTCCCAGGGAGCGTTGTCACTGGTGCAACAGGGTGCGTCGCGCAAGGACATCGAGGCGATGAGTGATCTGCTTTTCGACGCCGTTGTCGAAAAGCTGTCGCGATCTGCGTCCTAGCAGCATCCTCGGCACCCAGGCAAACGGTGCTCGCAGCTGACGACGCAATCCAATTGCCTGAAAGCAGCGAATGCGGCCAGAACGGCTGGCAAGACCGTGTCAGCCTCAAGTCCGCGGCAAGCGTTGATGACCGATGGGACGAATCGGACACAGAGCGATCGGCACGGCGCTGTACAGGAAGATTGCGCCATCGCTACCCGGCCTGATTTTCCTCTCGGCCACCGAAACGAATGAAGTCTCAGGGTGGTTTGCGGCCCTGGTGCGAGCTGGCGTGCGACCTTCAGCCCGATCCGTTCAAAGGACCTTCGGCTCATCGCAGGCCCGTGACGGTTGGCCAGAAAGCGCGGCCGTGGATTTCGCATTGGCGCGGCTGTTGATATGGTCGAGCACGGCCGGCATCGCGGACTTTGCCGCGCGGTACCCAGCCAGGATCGCTTCTTCGCGCTGCGCGGCGCTTTTGATGTCGGTGATTCCCACGCTCGGTGCGATGAGCACGTCCGCCTCCGCGATCTCGGCACCGCCGATGAGGCAGGTCTGCGTCCGGCCGACCTTGGCCATGGTCGTCAGAAAAGTGCTGCCGCTTCGAGCAGGGCTGTTGCAATAGATATCCACGCCAACAACCACTTCGGCGCCCATCGCGCGTGCGAACCGCACCGGCACCAGGCTGGAGATGCCGCCGTCCACCAGCAGCCCGCGTGTGGATTCGACTGGCTGCATGCTGCCGGGGATTGCCGCCGACGCCCGGATCGCCATGCCGGCATCGCCCTTGTCGATGAGAACCGCCTCGCCGGTATCCAGTACCGCCGCCACCGCCCCGAACTTGCGTGGCATCGTCTCGATCGGCGTGTTGCGCGTCATGTCCGAAGCCCATTTGGCCAGGGCGTCGCCGCGCAGGAGCGAGATTGTGCTGAGCCTCCAATCGGTCAGGCTCGATACGTCGAGGTCTTTTGCCAACTGCTTGAGCTCCGCGATGGTTCTGCCGCTTGAATAGGCAGCGCCAATGATTGCGCCGGCAGATGTACCTGCGACAACTTCGACGTTGATTCCGGACTCCTCGAATGCCTGGAGGACGCCTATATGCGCGTAACCTCGCAAGCCGCCTCCGCCCAGGGCAAGCCCGACGACGGGTGCGGAGGATTCCGTCCTGGTGACCGGCGGCATGGTGCTGCGCACGCTTTCGAGCGTGCGCGGCGCCGGCGCCGCTCCTAGAGTTGTCTTGCGGAAGGCCCCGCATCCGGCGAAAAGCGCAGCCGCAACGGCGACTGCGAGGCCAGCCCCCATCAACGTGGATTTCCATTTGGCTTTGGCGGCGAGGTTACGCCCGCTCATCCACGCGTTCACCATTGTGGCTGGACCCCATTCGGGTTTCGGCGATGGCACACGGCGAGCGCGATCTGGCGCTTCGCGTCATGCCATGCAGAGCTTCCTTGGCGCCGCCTCCATCGGACGCCGCCGACGGCATGTTACATCCGCTTCTCTTGAACGGCCTGGTAGACGGTTCTCAGGCTGGGCTGGAAACCGAGGCTGCGTGCGAGCGAGCCATCGACATGGAGGTGCCAGGGGTTCTCCAGCGGCTCGGACGAGGGTTCCAGCGTTTCCCCCACCAACTCGGCCAGTTCGTAGATCGACGTGGGCGCCTCGTCGGAAATGTTGACGATGCGGCCGTCGAATGCGCCGTCCAAGGCGAGCTGGATGGCTGTGGCGATGTCGCGATGGTGGATCGTGCTGATCCTCTTCGCCGGGTGCCACTTGCCGGCGATCGCATGCTTGGGCAGCTCCTCGAGATGCCCGTCCCGGTCACCGTAGACGAATGGAAAGCGGAGCACGGCCCAATTGAGTCCGCTCTCCCGCAACGCCGTCTCGGCGGCGACCTTGCTGGCCGGATAAGCCTGTTTCGGATCGACCGGATCGTCCTCGCGCCCGGGATGCGGGCTGTCCATGTCGTAGACGTTGCTGGTGCTCGCGATGATGAAGCGGGCCTTGGGCGCATGGGCCTTCACGGTAGCGATGAGGTTGCGCGTCCCTTCCAGATTGCTTTTCCAGATAAGGTCGGTGTCCTGGGTGCGAAAAACCGCCGCAAGATGGATGACGTCCGAGATGCCGGCCACGGCCTGCGCGAGCGTCGAGGGGTCGAAGAGATCGCCCTCCACGGGTGTTACGCCGGCAGGAACCTCTTTGCCGCCACGCACCAGGGCACGGCAATCAACGCCTGCCTCTACCAGGCGGGGAAGAAGCCGGGCTCCTACCAGCCCGGTCACACCGGTTATCAAGACTGCCATGTGTCAGCTCCTGTCTATGAAATTTTCGAGTCGTTCGGTGGCGGTCTGGAGAACCCGGACCGCCGTGGCAACGGCCGCATCGTCGATGCCGCGGAACGCTACGTCGTGAATGACGGCCAGGTCGGGCAGCTCATTCCAGAGCTTGGTGCCCGCCGCTGTCATCCGAAGCAACTTCTGCCTCTGGTCGACACGGTCGGGCACCTGCTCCACGAGCCCCTTGCGGACCAGCACTCCGATGATCGTGCTCAAGGTCGCGCGCTCGACCTGGAGCGCCTTCACCAGATCGCGCTGCATGGTCGGTCCGTCGTGAGCGAGCTGGTACAACACGTACCATTGCGTCGTTCCGAGGTCATATGGACGGAGCATCGCTTCCATCGCGGCACGGCCAGCCAGATAGCACCGCTTCGCCCAGGCGCCGACGGAATCTTGATGAGGTTTGCTTGTTTTGTTAGCCACCTGACAACTATGTTAGGTGCCATACAAGTTGTCAAGTTCTTTTGTCGCCCACGTTCAGGGCGGCGCGGCCAATGCAGCACGCACACACCTAATCGACGGTCGCCTCATGAGTGTGCTGCCCTCATGCTGCCGCGGGCCTGCGGCAAAGCGGCGAAAACGCGCGGCACGTGTTCCAAGAGCAGCTTTCCCGTGCGGGTCCATCTCATGCTGCGCGTGATGTGGACAAACGCGGGCTGCCCGGGAGGACATGTCATTCTTCTCCCGAACATCCTCACTCACAGGCCAAGTACCCGCACCGGGCGGGCCGTGACATCGGTGAAGCGACCACATCACCTGCAGCTGCCAGGGGCAGCCGAAGGCAAATGATGGGTCGATCGAAAGAAGCTCGGGATGCGGCCGCATCGACTCAGCGAGCCTGCAGGAAGCCAGTCACCGCCGAGTTCGGCGGCGCGGCGCACTCCTCCGGTAACCAATGACCGAAGCCGGGCAGCACCAGGCCCGTCAGGTCGGTGGCATAGCGCTGCATCTGGTCGACCTGGTACTGCCCCATGCCGCCGTGGCCGCCGCCGCCGATGGCCAACGCCGGAATGCCGATCCTGGTCTGCGCAAGCTGCTCGTTGTCCTGCACGCCCTGGTCGAGGACCCGGTACTCGAAGGCGGCGCCCGGCCATTGCCGGGACTGCCGGTCAGCCGCTCGCGGCGGGATAGGCGATCGACTTCAGTTCCATATACGCCAGAAGCCCTTCCGGCCCGGCTTCCCGTCCGATACCACTATCCTTGAAACCACCAAAGGGCGCGACCAGACCACTATCGGCACCATTGACCGATACCCGCCCCGTCCGTATCCGCCGGGCGATGGTCATGCCGCGCTCAACGTCGCTGGTCCAGACCCCGCCGCCGAGCCCATAAGCGGAATCGTTAGCGATCGCGACCGCGTCATCGTCGCTGTCATAAGGGATCACCGCAACCACGGGGCCGAAGATCTCCTCCTGCGCGATCTTCATCGAATTATCGACCTTGCAGAATACGGTCGGTTCCACGAACCAGCCGGTAGGCAGATCGGCAGGCCGACCGCCGCCATATGCGATCTGAGCGCCTTCCTCGATACCAATGCGGATGTATTCCTCGACGCGGTCCCTCTGCTTGGAGGAGACAAGCGGGCCGATCTGGGTGCTCCTTCGCGTCGGATCTCCGATGGTCATCGTGGATGCGACATGGGCCATCGCCGCCACGGCTTCCGTATAGCGCGACCGCGGGGCGAGAATCCTCGTCTGGTTGAAACACACCTGACCGCTGTTCTCGAACGAGGCATGCCGAAGCGACTCGGCCACCGTCGGAATGTCAGCGTCATCGAGAATGATCGCGGCGGACTTCCCGCCCAGCTCGAGCGAGAACCGTCGCAACCCCTCTCCGCAGATACCGCCGATGCGCCGACCCGCGGCGGTCGATCCGGTGAAGGCAACCCGGTCGACGCCCTTGTGGCTTATCAGATGCTCACCGATTTCCCGTCTGCCCGGAAGGATGCTTACCACTCCCGGGGGCAGCCCTACCATGTCGAATAAGCTCGCCAGCACGAGCGCATCCAGCGGCGTTTCCGACGACGGTTTCGCCACAACGGTGCAGCCTGCGATAAGCGCCGGGATCAACTTCAGCATCAGCAAGGACTGGGGAGCGTTCCACGGCACGATGGCGCCGACGACGCCGGCCGGCTCCTGCCGTACGACACTATTTCCACGCCTTTCCTCGATCTCCCAAGTCGATCCGAGTTCGAGGTAATAGTCGAGGATGGCCAGCGGCATCCGGCCATGAACCACTTCCGCATGGCTGACGGGGCTCCCCATCTCGGCGGTGACCAGCTGCGAAATCTCCGCGCTGCGCGCCGCATACACGTCACGCAGGCGGCGCAGCGTTTGGACACGTTCCTTCACCGTCATGCGCGGCCAGGGACCGGTGGCGAATGCCTGGCGCGCCACCTTCACGGCATCGTCGACGTCGGTGGTCGAGGCCGCAGGGGAAGTCGCGAAGACCTTCTCCGTGAGCGGGGAGGTCAACTCGATGATGTTCCCGCCTTGGGACGGCTTCCAGGTGCCGCCCATGTATAGGTCGCTGAAGCGCGGGATCTCGATGCCAGGGTTTTGGATGGCTTGCGTCACTGCATTTCTCCTGCTGTGGTTCAACCTTGGTCGGATGGCCAAAGACGTCGCCGCAGCACATTGTTACACTCAGTGTAGTTTTTAATGTGAAAATATCGCACCGAGTGCGAGTTCATGGTCCTGGGTGCAGCTCTTTATGGCTGTGCGCAGCACGTTCGAGCTGCCCTTCCCGCGTGCCGCCGCCCTACGGCGCGCCGGGAAGCTTCCGACCCCCACCCCACTCCTTGCGGGCGGTGACCGCTGCCTCGACGATCCTCCCGAACTCGTATGGCTGACGCGCCTTGCCCGGTCGTATCCACGCTCACCCGCGCCAACCTCCGGGGCACCGTCCGCCTTCATCGACCGGGCCGTCGCAATGCCTGCGCCGGCAATGCCTCCATTCCCGCCCAGCCCAGCCGCTGCCGGTAGCGCGTCAGCGAGCTCGGGTTGCACCGCCGCTTCATCTGGAACGCGGTCTCGCCCAGAGGGTCAAACCCGATGAGCCGACTTTTATCGACTTCGCACCGGCAGGGATCATGATCACGGAAGAGAAAATCATTGAGGGTGCTTGACCCTCCATTGGCGTAAAGGCGCTGGAAAATAGGCGCCTCGCCGCTCTGCGCGGGGTGCGGCGGGCGGCATTAGCCCGCCTGTTTCGGCTTGCCGCGCGGCCAGATCAGATCGTGCGTGCCGTCCTCGCCTTCGCCGATCTGCGCCGAACGGCCAAGGACGGTGCCCGGCTGCGATTCATCGCTTGGCGCAGCGCCGCAGACGCGAATACGTAAGGAATTGAAGCGAATGACCGTGGCGCCTTCAGCAGAACCTTGCTGCCGTGGTTCGCAGCTCGTATGCGAGCGGTCAGTTGGCCGCGAGCATTCTCAATCGCGCGAGCGATTCTTTCACGATCACGCCATAGCCGCGTCGCTCGGACTCGCTGACCCACTGCGCGAACGCAACCCGAAAGACGGCGATGCCCGCCTCGGCCGCGAGGCTCGCGTCCGGCTCGCCGACACCGCGCTTGCGCAGCGCCTGCGCAAGCGCCACGGACAGCGTCGCCATCTTGATCAGCTCACGCTCGCGCAGGTCCGTGTTGGCCGCGATCACCGTGCTGCGCAGTCGCGCGAAAGCACGGCGGTCGTCATCGAAGAAATCGCCGGCCCTGGCCAGGGCGGCGGCGATCGCCTCCATCGCCGAAACCCCGGCCGGTGCCTGGGCGAGCGCATTGGCCATCGTCTGCTGAAGACCTTCGGAGCCATTGAAGAGCACTTCGCGCTTGTCGGCGAAGTAGCGAAAGAATGTGCGCGCCGTCAGCCCCGCGCGCTCCGCGATGGCGGCCACGGTCGTCTGTTCGTAGCCGATCTCTCCGAACAGTTCGAGGGCTGCCGCCCGGAAACGGCTTTCGGCATCGGGCTCCCAGCGACCCATAACTCTTCTCTTGCGATGACACGGAGTGACATCATAGGTCTATACTGATGTCACTCGATGACATCACTGGAGCACCTCATGCGAATTCTCGTCACCGGCGCCTCGGGCTGGATCGGCTCGACCAGCGTCAAGGAACTCATCGCTGCGGGACACCACGTCCTCGGACTCGCCCGCAGCGACGAGTCCGCGGCCAAGATCGCCGAACTTGGAGCCGAAGTGGTGCGCGGCAGCCTGGACGACCTTGCCAGCCTGCGCGGCGCAGCGGCACAGGCCGAAGGTGTCGTGCATCTCGGCTACAACCACGATTTCTCGCAGATGGCTGCCGCGGCGCAGACCGACCGCGCGGCCATCGACACGTTCGCCGACGTGCTGCAGGGCACGGGCGGCCCGCTGCTGGTCGCCGGCGGCACCCTAGGGCTGGCGGCGGGGCGCATGGGCAACGAGGCCGACATGCCGGGCGCGCAGAGCGATCCGCGCACCGCCAACGCGGCCTATACGCTGGGCCTGCCCGAGCGCGGCATCCGCTCGATGGTGGTGCGCTTCGCGCCGACGGTGCATGGCGCCGGCGGCGACCATGGCTTCGTCGCGGTGTTGGCGCGCATCGCGCGCGAGAAGGGCGTCTCGGGCTACATCGGCGAGGGCCGCAATCGCTGGCCGGCGGTGCACCGGCTCGATGCCGGCAAGCTGGTGCAGTTGGCGATCGACAAGGCGACGCCAGGCAGCGTGCTGCATGCCGTCGCCGAAGAAGGCGTCGCCACGCGCGACATCGCCACGGCGCTGGGTCAATTCCTGAGCGTGTCGGTGGAATCGATTCCCGCTGATCACGCACAAGCTCACTTTGACTGGATGAGCATGTTCTTCGCTGCCGACGCCCCGGCCTCCAGCGCACGCACGCGTTCGTTGCTGGGCTGGGAGCCGACGCACGGGACGCTACTGGAAGACATCGCAGCCGGACATTACCCTGGACACTGAGCGCGCGGCGAGCACGCTTGGCGATCGTCCTCGAGTTCGCCAGCCCGCACGGATGTGGCGTCGCCGTGCTGGTGGCCGCGACGCAAGGCCGATCCGCAGAGCGGCGACCTGGACCCGCGGCGCAGATGCCCCGCCGAAATGGGCGGGGCGCCATCGAAGCCGCGCCCGCGCCAGCGGGCACCGATCGCCATGGTGCCGAAGGAGCCGAGAACCGGATTGCGGGTCATGATGCTCGAGCACCCACCCACCAGCAGGCTGCGATGAAGCGAACCTCTGCGCCGGATACGTAGGGGGCGAAAGCCGCGCTCACGGTCTCGATCACCTTCCTGCGGCCGGGCTCGTCCGCCCGTTGCAGCACCGCACCGACAGGACCGAGCCAGCTCAGGTATCGAATCAGGTCCCGCTCGCGCAGCGTGCAGGTCACGTTGACGGGACGGATGTCGATGCTGGTCCAACCGCTTGCTCCGAGTATGGCCTGCACCTGCCCTCTGTCGGCGAAGGCGAACTGTCCCGGCGCACCCGGCCGACGGGCAGGAAGCTCGGGCAGGATCGGCGCCGCGGCGCGCTCGGCCGTGGTCATGAACGGGTTTTCGGCGGCGCTGCGCCAAGCGACGAATCGCAGCCGGGCACCGTCCTTGGCCGCTCGGCGCAGATTGGCGAAGGCGGGGACGGGATCGTTGAAGAACATGACCCCGAAGCGCGACACGATCAGGTCGAAGTCCGCAGGCCCGAAGTTGTGGGCCTGCGCGTCGGCGCGAATGAAATCGGCGGCGACGCCTTCCTGTCGAGCGCGCGCCTGGGCAACGGCGAGCATTGGCGCGGAGAGGTCGATGCCGACGCTGCGCCCCTTCGGCCCAAGCCGCCGGGCGATGGCGAGCGTGGTGCTGCCCGTGCCGCAACCCACATCAAGCACCCGACTGTCGGCGGCAACTTCCCCGACGAGCCGGTCCTCGAACGGCTGGAACATCCCGTCGAGCACGTCCTGCGCTTCGACCCAGGCGCGCCCGGCAGGGCCGTTCCAAAGCGTCTGCTGATCTTCGTAGTCCTGACGTTCGTCGCTCATGGCGCCTCCTGTTACATGTCCTGAACCGGGGAAGGCGGTACGATTCCACTTCAAGCCGACTTGAGGTCAAGTGGGTGAAAGAGCTGGATATTGCCGAGCTAGCGCGGCGTGTCGGCATCCCTGCCTCGACGCTGCGCTATTACGAGGAGAAGGGGCTGATCGCCTCGGTTGGCCGGCGGGGGCTTCGCCGCCTGTTTGCCGAGCAGGTGCTGGAGCGGTTGGCGCTGATCGGGCTCGGGCGCGCCGCGGGCCTGTCGCTGCGCGAGATCGGGCTGATGTTCACAACGGACGGCCGACCTCGCATCGACCGGCAAGTGCTTGTGGCCAAGGCGGACGAGCTGGATCAGACCATTCGCAAGCTGAGCGCGATGCGCAACGGGCTGCGGCATGCCGCCGCCTGCTCCGCGCCCAGCCACATGGAATGCCCGACCTTCCGCCGACTGCTGCACGCCGCCGCGTCCGGTGCCATCGGCGGGCGCGGAAAGAAGGTCGCAACCCTCTGAAGGTCTCGCTGGCCATGAAGCCATCCCCCCAGGCAGCTGCATGTTGAGTCCGGACGCGGCCACCGCCGCCTTGCACGGCCCGCGATGGGGTGGATGTCGGTGAGGGCGGGGCAGGCCGTCCCGCCCGAACGCGGACGGTAGCCGCGCACGTCGTCAAACAAAAAAACGCCACCGTTGCCGGTGGCGTTCGCAGTCGCGTCATGACTGTTTGAAGCGTCTTGGTGCGGTGTTACTGGACGAAGCCGATCTTCTTCATCTGCGCGTTCTTGGCGGCGGCCAACACCTTGGCCATCACCTCGTACTCGGAATCGGCATTGGCGTCGATGCGCAGCTCCGGCTGGTTGGTCGGATCGCGCTGCACTTCCTCTTCCATGCGCTGCTGCAGCTCGCTGACCGCCACCGGGCTGTTGTTCCACGAGATCTGGTTCGACGCGTCGATCCTGAGCTCGATCGGCGGCGGCGGCTCGGTGGTCTGCGGCGGCGGGTTGAGCACCCGCTGCGGCAGGTCCACGGCGATCGGGTAGGTCATGATCGGCGCGGTCACGATGAAGATGATCAGCAGCACCAGCATCACGTCCACCAGGGGCGTGACGTTGATGTCGGCCATCGGGCCACGGTTTCCACCGGTACTGAATGCCATGGCTTACTGCCCCTTCTCTTTGGTCGCGACGAAGCCGATGTCCAGCATGCCCTGACCCTGCGCGATCTTGGTGATCTCGTTGATCGTGCTCATCTTGGTGGTCTTGTCGCCACGCAGGTTGAGCGGCGGCTGGGGGGTCTGCTGGGCCGCGGTGGACAGGCGCGATTCCAGGGTTTCCCGGGAAACCGGCTCGTCGTTCCAGAACAGGTCGCCGTTCTCCTTCACCGCCAGGGTGATCGGGGCCGACCGCTTGCCCTCGTCTTCCGGCTTCTGGATCAGGTTGGCCTCGGGCAGCTCCACCTTGACCTTGTGGGACATCAGCGGGGCCGTGATGATGAAGATGATCAGCAGCACCAGCATCACGTCCACGAGGGGCGTGACGTTGATGTCGGCCATCGGGCCGCCGCTGTTTCCACTACTGAAGGCCATAACAGGCTCCGTCTAAATCGTTGCGATGACTTGCTTGTGCCGAAAGGCGCGTCTTACTTGACGCGCGAGCCGGTGGCGAAGAAGTCGTGCAGGTCGTGGGCGAAGGTGTCGAACTTGGCGATGACCGAGCTGTTGACCTTGCTGAAGAAGTTGAAGGCGAACACGGCCGGGATCGCGACGAACAGACCGATCGCGGTCATGATCAGCGCTTCGCCCACCGGGCCGGCGACGGCGTCGATCGAGGCCGAACCGGTCGCACCGATCTTGATCAGCGCACCGTAGATGCCCCACACGGTACCCAGCAGGCCGACGAACGGCGCGGTCGCACCGACGGTCGCCAGCAGGGTCATGCCCGACTGCAGCTTGGTGCTCTCGCGGGTGACGGCCTGGCGCAGGGCGCGGTCGACGAACTCGGAGCGGCTCAGGTTCTCGCCCAGGCCGGTGTTGCTGCCTTCGGCACGCTGGTGGTGGGCGGCGGCCTGGGCGGCGTCCAGGGCGATCTTGGAGAACGGCTCGGAAGCGGACTGCTCTTCCATGGCGCGGATGGCGTCCTGCGCGTTGGAGGCTTCCCAGAACGCGGTGGTGACGCGATCAGCCGCACTCTTCAGACGCGCGGCGCGGAAGATGTTGATCACGGTCCAGTACCACGATGCGGCCGACATCGCCACGAGGGTGATCAGAACGACCCAGGAAACCGCGAAGTCGCCCGGATTGGAGGTCATTTCGCCGATGAGGTGCTCGAAGCCCATCTGCGAGAGAGCGGCCGACGGGTTGGAGCCCCCGGCAGCAGCGGCGATGAAGAGATCCTGCAGCATGACGCTTACCTTTGTTGTGTGTGGTGATGAAGGGTGGTGCTAAAGAACGACAGGGATCCAGGGGCCGGCCCGGCCGGCCCGTACGATCAGTTGAGTGCGAAGTTGACCGGGACGCGGACGCGGCCGGCGGCCTTCTGACCGTTGACGACGGAAGGATTGAACTTCCACTTGCGCGCAGCTTCCATCGCGGCACGATCGAGATCGCGGTTGCGACTGGACTTTTCGACCGACACGTTGGTCACGTTGCCGCTGGCATCGACGTCGACGATCAGGATCACCTCGCCCTGGACGCCGGCACGGAACGCGGCCGGCGGGTACTTGGGCGGGTTCATGTTCTTCGACGAGATGTCCACGCTGGCGCCGATGTCGCTCGGCGGCTGCGGCGGGGCAGGCGGCGAGGGCGGCGTCACGATGTCGCTCGGGCGCGGTTCCGGCACGTCGACCACCGGGGCTTCCGGCGGCGGCGGC
The DNA here is from genome assembly GCA_003505795.1 of Lysobacteraceae bacterium. Taxonomy (GTDB): domain Bacteria; phylum Pseudomonadota; class Gammaproteobacteria; order Xanthomonadales; family Xanthomonadaceae; genus UBA8801. The sequence continues at coordinate 24,727 of DNXT01000114.1, forward strand.
ACCGGCGACGGCTTCGGCGGCGCGAGGTTCTTGACCGGCGGCGGCGGCTTGTCCTGCGGCGGCGGCGGCGGCGGGGGGGGTGGCGGCGGCGGCGGTGCATCCACCAGCGTCACCATGACGTTGCGCTCCTTCTCGGCCGGGGCCTTCGGCGCAACGGCGGGGATCAGGAGCAGCATCAGGGCGGCCAGATGCAAAGCGATTACAAAGGCAATACCGACGATGCGGGGCCAGCTCAAACCCTGGTCTCGTTCGTCCTGGTCGTACCTGTGGACAACAAATTGTTCCGTCATGCGCCAATGGCTCTTTCTGTGGGGGCCTGGATCACCCTCTGGGCGACCCCCGATTCGGGCGGCTTTGACACCGCAGGAACCTCCAAGCTTATACCAATCCCGAGGCCTGTAACCAGTTATGCACAGGCCGCCGGGCGTTATTTTTTGCGGCTTACTTCAGGTTGATGATCTTCTTCGCGTCTTCCGGCTTCTTCACGCCCTTGGCCAGTGCCTGCTGGGCGGCCTGCTTAGCTTCCGGGATGCGTCCTTCCGAATGCAGCACCTTGGCCAGGTTCAGGTAGGTTTCGCCGTCCTTGGAAAGCGGTGCGGCCTTCTGCCAGTTCTCGATCGCCTGCGGAACCTGGTCGCTGTAGTAGTACGACTGGGCGAGGGCGAGATAGGTCTGGTAGTCCGGCTTGAGGATGCCCTTCTGGATGCCCTCGTTGATCACCGCGATGACGTCCTTTTCCTTGTTGTCGGTGTTGGCGTAGATCGAGTACAGCTGCTTGTACTCCTTCTCCTCGGTCAACTGGCCGCTGGCGCGCAGCTTGTCCATGGTCGCGGCGGCCTTGTCCATCTGGTCGGCCTGCATGTACATGCTCGCCAGGTTGAGCTGGGCCTTCTTGTCGTTCGGGTTCTTGGCGGCGAGCGCCTCGGCGGCCTTGACCGCCTCGCCGGTCTGGCCGGCTTCGGCGTAGGCCGCCATCAGCAGCTGGTTCCAGCTGTCCTTCGGCTCCGGCGAGGCGGCGATCGCCTGCTGGATCACCGGGATGGCTTCGGCGTACTTCTCGGTCTGGTACAGCGCCTGGCCCTTCATGATCAGGTCTTCCGGACGCTGCGACTTGGTCTCGGCCAGGTACTTGTCCAGCGTGGCCAGGCCTTCCGGATACTGCTCGTCCTGCAACTGCAGCTGCGCGAGCATCAGCATCGACTGGTAGTGGCCGTTGTTGTCCAGGCCGTTGAACTGGATCGCCTGCTGCAGGTACTGCTTGGCGGCGGCGTTGTCGTCCATGTTGTAGGCGGCCTGCGAGGCGAGCTGGGCGGCCAGCGCCTTGTCGGCTTCGTTGGCCGCCTCGTTGGCCAGGATCTCGTCGGCCTGGCTGCGCACCGCCGGAAAATCCTCGCCCTTGTTGTAGACGTCGACGAGCTTCTGCAGCTTGCTGCCCAGCTTCGAGGAGGTCTTGACCTTCGGCGCCTCGCGGGTGGCGTTCGGATACAGCACTTCGCTCTTGGCATCGCCCTTGGACTTGCGGCCCTGGCGCTCGGAGGAACGATCCGACTGCGCGACCGCATCCGCAACGACGGCCCCGCCCAGCGACGCAGCGATGAACAGGGACAACAGCGCCTTCTTGCGATTGAGCAGTTTCATGATCACCTCGGTCGGACCGCACGCGGCGGTGCAAGAGAAAAACGAATGCTGTACGAAAAATCAGCCGGCAAACTTAGCAGAAACTTCCACCCCGCGAAAACGGTTTCCGTGTTGGGCTGCCGCAATTTCATGCCTCAGCCGCAACGCGGAATACGTCCGGCCTGGCGCGCCTGCTGGTAGACGCCGGCCAGCGCCGGCGCGTCGCGCTGCAGCTCGCGGATGCGGTTGGCCGGATCGGGGTGGGTCGACAGCCATTGCGGGGAGCGGTTGCCGCCGGCGGCCATCATGTTCTGCCACAGGTTCACGGCCTGCGAAGGGTCGAACCCGGCCTCGGCCATCAGCCGCTGGCCGACCACGTCGGCCTCGCTTTCCTGGGTGCGCGAGCCCGGCAGCAGGAACATGGTCTGCGCGGTCATGCCGCCGAACTGGTTGACCGCGCTGGCCGCGCCGTCGCCGTAGGCGGCGCCGGCCAGCGCGCCGAGGATGCCCAGGCCGGTCTGTGCGCCGAGCTGGCGGGTGATGCGCTCCTCGTGGTGGCGCGAAATGACGTGGCCGATCTCGTGGCCGATGACGGCTGCCAGCTGGTCCTGGTTCTTGGCGACGGTGAAGATGCCGGAGTTGACCCCGACCTTGCCGCCCGGCAGCGCGAACGCGTTGGGCTCGGCGTCGACGAACAGCGCGGTTTCCCAGCGCGTCTGCCGCCACTGCGCCGGCAGCTGCGCGACCAGCGCGCCGACCACGCACTGTACGTAGGCGTTCTGCCGTGCGTCGGTGCTGGTCTTCTGCTTGGCCTTGGTCTCGGCGAAGGCCTGGGCGCCGAGCTGGTCGAGTTGTTGTTGGGAAACGCCGCCGACCACCTGGCGCCGTCCGGTCGGCGACGTGGTGGTGGCGCAACCGGCGACCGCCACGGCCACCAGCACCCCCAGCAGAATGGATTTCATGCGTGCCCCCTGTGGAACCGCCTTCATTGTGGTCAGGCGCGTCTTAACTTTTCGTCAAGCGTCACGGGATGCCGAAGAAGTACAGCGCCGCCAGCGCGATCGCGTTGTTCAACGCGTGCGCGGCGACCGCCGCCCACAGCGTCCCGGTGCGCCAGTACAGCCAGGCGAACGCGGCCCCCATCGCGGCGTACACCAGCCACAGTTGCAGGATCGCCAGCGGACCGTTGCCGCTGATGCCGGGGACTTCGTGCAGCAGCGCGAACGCCAGACTGCTCAGCGCCATGCCCAGCCATGGCCTGCCGGCGGCGAGCAGCCGTCCGAACAGCACGCGGCGGAACAGCAGCTCTTCGTAGGCCGGTGCGATCACCACCGCGAACGCGATCAGGAACCACGGCCAGCGGGAGACCGCCTCTTCCATCAACGCCAGGTTGCTGGGCACCGGCTTGATCCCGGCCTGCTCGGCCAGGAAGCTGACCGCGCTGCTGAACGCGAACACGGCGCACGCCACCAGCAGCACCCGGCCCCAGGTCGACGGCCGCAGCGCGGCGGCATGCGAGCGCCGCCGTTCCTCGGCGCCGGCGCGGCGGCGCCAGAAATACAGCAGCAGCGCGGCCGATCCGGTGCTGACCAGGGCCACGACCATCTGCGCCAGGGCGCCGGGCTGGCCCATCAGCGCGGCCACCTGGTCGGCGCTCAGTTCGCTGCCGGCGCGACGCGCCTGCATCGCCAGGGCGACGCCGCGGGCCATGCCCCAGACCAGCATCGCGCCGGTGCTCACGAGCAGCAGCACGCCGACGCCGATCAGCAGGTCGATGAAGAAACCGAGCAGCGGACGCGGCGCACGCGGCACGGCGGCGGTGTCGGGAATTGCGGCGGCGGCAGCGGCTGGAAGCGTGGACGAGGGCGGCTGCGGTGCGGTCATCGCGTTCCCGGAAGGCGGAGGGACGGGCCGCCGCATCGTTCCCGACGATGCGGCGGCGATGACGCGATTGTGTCAGATATCCAGGTTGGCGACCTTCAGCGCGTTGTCCTCGATGAAGTCGCGGCGCGGCTCGACCACGTCGCCCATCAGGGTGCTGAAGATCTGGTCGGCGGCGACCGCATCCTCGATCCGCACCTGCAGCATGCGGCGGGTGTCCGGGTTGACCGTGGTCTCCCACAGCTGCTCCGGGTTCATTTCGCCCAGGCCCTTGAAGCGCTGGATCTGGCGGCCCTTCTTGGCTTCCTCGAGCAGCCAGGCCTGGGCCTGGGCGAAGCGTTCGATCGGCTGGGCCTTGTTGCCGCGCTGGATCTGCGCACCGTCGCGGACCAGGTCGTGCAGCAGCTGCGAGGCCTCGTGCAACGGCCGCAGCTCGCCGGTCTCGAACGCCGACAGCGGCAGCACCTGGATCAGTTCCTCGCCCATGTGGCGGCGGGTCACCAGCAGCGCGGCCGGGCGCTGGTCGTTCGGCTCCTGCAACTGGATCGAGTAGCGCGGGGTGCCGAGGCTGCCCTGGTTGAGGCTGTTGGCGAGCGCGGCCAGGCCCTCGTTCTCGCCGGCCGAGCGCAGGTGCGCCAGGTCCAGCGGGGTGAAGTCGATCAGCGCCTCGAGCAGGCGCGAGTCGTAGCGGTGGGCGTTGCGGGCGATCGCGTCCTTGGCGTTGGCATAGGCCAGCAGCAGTTTCTCCAGCGCCAGGCCCTCGATCGCCGGTTCGCCGGCGGCCGGGACCAGCGACGCGCCCTCGACCGCGCTGTTGGCGAGGTAGACGTTGAGCGCCGCGTCGTCCTTCAGGTACAGCTCGCTCTTGCCCTGCTTGAGCTTGTACAGCGGCGGCAGGCCGATGTAGACGTGGCCGCGCTCGATCAGCTCCGGCATCTGCCGGTAGAAGAACGTCAGCAGCAGGGTGCGGATGTGCGAGCCGTCGACGTCGGCGTCGGTCATGATGATGATGCGGTGGTAGCGCAGCTTATCCGGGTTGTACTCGTCCTTGCCGATGCCGGTGCCGAGTGCGGTGATCAGGGTGCCGACCTCGGCGCTGGCGAGCATGCGGTCGAAGCGCGCGCGCTCGACGTTGAGGATCTTGCCGCGCAGCGGCAGCACCGCCTGGTTCTTGCGGTTGCGGCCCTGCTTGGCCGAGCCGCCGGCCGAGTCGCCCTCGACGATGAACAGCTCCGACAGCGCCGGATCCTTCTCCTGGCAGTCGGCCAGCTTGCCGGGCAGGCCGGCGATGTCGAGCGCGCCCTTGCGCCGGGTCAGGTCGCGCGCCTTGCGGGCGGCCTCGCGCGCGCGCGCGGCGTCGACGATCTTGCCGGCGATCGCGCGGGCCTCGTTCGGGTGCTCCTGCAGGAATTCCTCCAGGCGCGCGCCGAAAGCGTTTTCAACCGCCGGACGCACGTCCGAGCTGACCAGCTTCTCCTTGGTCTGCGAGGAGAAGCTCGGGTCCGGCACCTTCACCGACAGCACCGCGATCATGCCTTCGCGCATGTCGTCGCCGGTCAGGGTGATCTTGGCCTGCTTGGCGATGCCGTTCTGCTCGATGTAGTTGCTCAGCACCCGGGTCAGCGCGGCGCGGAAGCCGGCCAGGTGGGTGCCGCCGTCCTTCTGCGGGATGTTGTTGGTGAAGCAGTACATCGTTTCCTGGTAGGCGTCGGTCCACTGCAGGGCGACGTCGACCACGATGCCGTTGTGCTCGCCGGTCACCGAGATCACGTTCGGGTGCAGCGGGGTCTTCAGCTGCGCCAGGTGCTCGACGAAGCTGCGGATGCCGCCTTCGTAGTGGAAGTCGTCGCGGCGACCGTCGCCGCGCTCGTCGATCAGGGTGATCTTCACCCCGGAATTGAGGAACGACAGCTCGCGCAGGCGCCGCGCCAGGATCTCGTAGTGGAACTCGACGTCGCTGAAGATCTCCACCGCCGGCTTGAAGCGCAGGGTGGTGCCGCGCTTGGCCGAGGCCTCGATCTGCTTGAGCGGATACAGCGACTCGCCCAGCGCGTATTCCTGCTGGTAGTGGTGGCCGTCGCGCCAGATGTCCAGCCACAGGTGCTCGGACAGCGCGTTGACCACCGACACGCCGACGCCGTGCAGGCCGCCGGAGACCTTGTAGCTGTTGTCGTCGAACTTGCCGCCGGCGTGCAGCACGGTGAGGATCACCTCCGCCGCGGAGATGCCTTCTTCCTTGTGGATGTCGACCGGGATGCCGCGGCCGTTGTCCGACACCGACACCGAGCCGTCCACGTGGATCTTCACCACGATGTCGTCGGCATGCCCCGCCAGCGCCTCGTCGACCGAGTTGTCGACCACCTCGAACACCATGTGGTGCAGGCCGGTGCCGTCGTGGACGTCGCCGATGTACATGCCGGGCCGCTTGCGCACGGCTTCCAGGCCGCGCAGCACGGTGATCTTGCTGGAGTCGTAGTTGCCGTTGTTGGGCGTCGGGATGTTGGTTTCTTCGGTCATGCGCTTGCCGTAGGCTCCGCTGCGCGGGGCGACGACGATATTCCTTCGCGTCGCGCCGAGAGATAGGGGGATAGCCGACAAATTATACCAGTCGGCCGAGGTCGGGCCGACGCGGCCGTCAGTTCAGGCGCGTGACCGCGGCATGTTCCACGTGGAACCGGGCGCTGGGCACCTGCGGGGTATCCAGCGCCGCCGGCGTCTCGGTCGCGGTGATCAGCACCTGCGCCGGAGTCGCCAGCAGCCGCTGCAGCACCCGCGCCTGGTGGCTGCGGTCCAGCTCCGAGGCCAGGTCGTCCAGCGCCACCACCGGCCACTCGCCGCGTTGCTGGGCGAAGTCTTCCGATTGGCCGAGCAGGCAGGCGAGGGCGGTCAGCTTGGCCTGCCCGCGCGACAGCGCTTCGCGTCCGGGGATCGCGCCGAACACCGGCGTCCAGTCGGCGCGGTGCGGTCCGAGCGAGGTGTAGCCGTACTGGCGGTCGCGATCACGGGCCAGCAGCAGCGCGTCGGCCAGCGGCAGCTCGTGGCGCTTCCAGCCGGCGGAGAAGGCCAGCCCGCCGATCTCCAGCGACGGGGAAAGCTCCGCGGCCACGGCCACGGCGCGCTCCTGCAGGCGCTCCATGTAGCGGATCCGTCGCGAGGTCAGCGCTTCGCCGGCGTCGGCGAGCTCGTGATCCCAGGCGTCGAGCGCCTGCAGCGACGCGCCCTGCTTCAGCAGGGCGTTGCGCTGCTTCAGGGCGCGCGCATAGCGTCGCCACAGTGGCAGGAAGTCAGGTTCCACGTGGAACAGGCCCCAATCCATGAAGCGGCGGCGCGACTCGCCGCCCCCGCTGATCAGGGCATGGCTGCCCGGCTCGAACGTCACCACCGCCAGCGCTGCGCACAGCGTCCCCAGCTGGCCGACATCCTCGCCGTCCAGGCGCCCGCGCCATTCCTGGCCGCTGTGGCGCATTCCGGCGCGCCGGCTGCGGCCGCCAGGCTCGGCGCCGTGCTCGCGCCACTCCACGAAGATCTCCAGTTCCGATGCGCCCTGCCGGACCAGGCCATCGCGTACCCGGCCGCGGAAGCTGCGGCCATAGGCCATCAGGTGCAGGGCCTCCAGCAGGCTGGTCTTGCCGGCGCCATTGTCGCCGGTGATCAGGTTCAACCCGGCTGCAGGGTACAGCTCGGCCATCTCGAAGCGGCGCAAGCGGTGGACGGCGAGACGAAGGATCTGCATCGGCTGAACGGGTTCCGTGGCGTCGCGGACAATCGGGCGCTCCACGAACAGACGATCAGGATAAGCCATCGGCGCGATGCGGCGGGTCGAATTGCTTTCCGGTGGTCGTGATCGATGGGACGCAGCCTTTCGGCCAACGCCGCGGGAGGGCCTCCCCGAACGGTGGCCGGACACGGGACAACCTGTGGATAAAACCATGATCCGAAGCCGCAGCGGCACTTGTCCACAGCTTCCCAGGCGTCATCCAACCCGCAAAACACAGGGTTTCGAGGCCACAATATCCATAAGAAACAATGATATGAGCCATTTTCCAACAAGATCCACGGCTACCAGCACCACAAAGCTCTTAAGTATTTATCCATTTATGAAGCTTTGAGGGCCTGTTGAAAACTTTTTGCGCGGCGCAGCACGGGGCGTGCGGGAGGACATTCCCGGTAGTACCTTGGCACCCGGATTCTCGTTCTCCCATCGGGAAAAGATGCCCCCGAAGAGGCGGACGAGGGTACCGGGCGAAGCCGCGTCGCAAGAAGCTCGCCGACGGCATCGATGAACGCGTCCTCATGCGCCGGCCAAGGAGATCCCCCGCAGATCCAGCGCATTCCCCTGCCGGGTGCTCGGCAACGCGTTCGGCATCACCGTATCGGACGGCCCTGTTGCCGCGCGGCTTCGCCCATGCCCCTCACCCCAACCTTTCTCCCGTGGGGAGGGGGCTTATCGGAGAGCGGCGTGGGGGAAGGCGTCTGCTCTCCGGACATCTCGCGCGGGCGAACTCTTCGCCAGTTCAGGCGAGTGTGGCGCAAGGCGCATCGCAGGTAGGCCATCGATACGAGATCCGGTGTCTCGGTACCCCGTAACGACAAACGCCCGGCAATGCCGGGCGCTGGCCGTGTTTCACGTGGAACAACGCCGGTCAGAGGCGCAGCGGCATCACCACGTGGCGCGACTTCTCGCTGCTCGCCTCGCGCACCAGCGCGGACGAGTTCGCATCGCGCAGCTGGATCACCACGTGCTCGTCGCGCAACGCCGACAGCGCGTCCAGTAGGTAGTTCACGTTGAAGCCGATCGCGAGGTCGCTGACCTTGGTGTCGGCCTCGACTTCTTCCTGCGCCTCTTCCTGCTCGGGGTTGTGCGCGCTGATCTTCAGCTGGCCCGGCGAGACTTCCACCCGCACGCCGCGGTACTTCTCGTTGGACAGGATCGCCGCACGCTGCAGCGAGGCGCGCAACGCCTCGCGATCGACCTTGACCTCGCGATCGGCGCCGATCGGCACCACCGCCTCGTAGTCCGGGAAGCGGCCGTCGATCAGCTTGGAGGTGAAGGTGACATCGTCGCGCTTGACCCGCACGTGGCTGCGTCCGACTTCCAGTTCCAGCTCGCGGTCGCCGCCCTCGAGCAAGCGCTGCAGCTCGGTCACGCCCTTGCGCGGCACGATGATCTGGCGCTTGGAGCCGGCGCTGTTCTCCAGCTCGGTCTCGCACAGGGCCAGGCGATGGCCATCGGTGGCGACGCAGCGCAGGGTGCTGTCGCGCAGGTCGAACAGCAGGCCGTTGAGGTAGTAGCGCACGTCCTGCTGGGCCATCGCGAACGCGGTGCGCTCGATCAGTTCCTTCAGCGCGGCCTCCGGCACGGCCACGCGCTCGGTGGCTTCCACCTCGTCGACCGACGGGAAGTCGTTGGCCGGCAGCGTGGCCAGGGTGAAGCGGCTGCGTCCCGCCTGCACGGTGACCTTGTCGCCGGACTGCGAAACGGTGACGCGGCTGCCGTCGGGGAGGGCCCGCACGATGTCGAACAGCTTCCGCGCCGGGATGGTGACCTCGCCGTCCTGGCTGTCCTCGACCGTGGTGCGCGAAATCATCTCGACCTCGAGATCGGTACCGGTCAGCGACAGCTGACCGTTCTGCACCTGGACCAGGAAATTAGCCAGAACCGGCAGAGTCTGACGGCGTTCGACCACGTTGACGACCTGAGCCAACGGCTTGAGAAAGGCTTCGCGCTGCAGTGTGAAACGCATGTCGTTCCATGCCCCTATGCTTTAAAAGATGTGGAATAAATCAAAAGCTTGGTGGTGATGGTAGCCCCGCTTTTCCCGGGAAACCACCTTAAATTATTGTTTTCAAAGGATTTTCTGGTACCCGAATCCTCTGTATTACTGCCCCGCAAGACCCGGGAAAAGCTGTGGATAGATTCGCCTGCGGATCCTGCTGCTTATTTATCCACAGATTCTCCCCGATTTGCGCGCCGATCATGCACCGTTTTTTCCAGAACGTGCGGCGTGCCCGCAACGGACGCGTTCGCCGGTCCCGCGGACCGACCGGTCCGCAGGCCCGGACGAGCTACTCGCTCAGCTTCCGGATCAGCTTGTCCCAGTCCTCGCGCAGCTTGCCGTCGGTCTCCATCAGCGTGCGGATCTGGCGGCAGGCGTGCAGCACCGTGGTGTGGTCGCGGCCGGCGAAGGCGTCGCCGATCTCCGGCAGGCTGTGCTCGGTCAGTTCCTTGGCCAGCGCCATCGCCACCTGGCGCGGGCGCGCCAGCGAACGGGTGCGGCGCTTGGACAGCAGGTCCTTGATCTGCAGGCCGTAGTAGTCGGCCACGGTCTTCTGGATGTTGGGGATGCCGATCGCCTGCTGCTGCGCGCGCAGCAGGTCGCGAAGGGTCTCCTGCGCGAACTCCACGGTGATCGCGCGGCCGGTGAAGTTGGCGCGGGCCACCAGCGTGTTGAGCGCGCCTTCCAGGTCGCGCACGTTGGAGCGCATCTTCTTGGCGATCAGGAACGCCACGTCGTCGGGAATCTCCGCGCCGCGCTCGCGCGCCTTGGCCAGCACGATCGCCGCGCGGGTCTCGAAGTCGGGCGGGTCGATCGCCACCGACAGGCCCCAGGCCAGGCGCGACTTCAGCCGCGGCTCCAGGCCTTCGACCTCGCGCGGGTAGCGGTCGCAGGTCAGGATGATCTGCTGCTTGCCGTCGAACAGCGCGTTGAAGGTGTGGAAGAACTCCTCCTGGGTGCGGTCCTTGCCGGCGAAGAACTGGATGTCGTCGATCAGCAGCGCGTCGATCTGCTGGAACTGGCGCTTGAACTGGTCCATCGCCTTCTCCTGCAGCGCCCGGATCATCGCGCTGAAGAACTGCTCCGAACGCAGGTACATCACCTTGGCCGCCGGATTGGCCTGGCGCATCGCATTGCCGGCCGCGAACATCAGGTGGGTCTTGCCCAGACCGGTGCTGCCGTACAGCAGCAGCGGGTTGTGGGCGCGGTCGCCGGGCTTCTGCGCGGCCTGGGTCGCGGCGGCCAGGCCGAGCTGGTTGCTGCGGCCCTCGACGAAGTTGGCGAAGGTGTAGTGCGAATCCAGGTTGCCGGCGAACGCCACCGCGCTGGCCGCAACCGCCGGCGCGGCCGCGCCG
>DNXT01000337.1 GCA_003505795.1 Lysobacteraceae bacterium
ATTTGCAAATGCGCCGCTGCTGCGAATCCCCGATCCCGAATCCCCAATCCCCGCCCCTAAGCCACCCTGCCGGCGGCGTGGCCCGAGGCCCACGCCCACTGGAAGTTGTAGCCGCCCAGCCAGCCGGTCACGTCCAGCACCTCGCCGACGAAATACAGGCCCGGCACCCGCCGCGATTCCATCGTCGAGGAGGATACGCCGTCGGTGTCCACGCCCCCGAGGGTGACCTCGGCGGTGCGGTAGCCCTCGGTGCCGCTGGCCACCAGCGGCCAGTCGCGCAGCAGCCCGGCGGCGGCGCGCAGCTCCGGTTCGTCGAGCTGCCGGACCGGCTTGTCCGGCAGCCACACCTCGCACAGGCGCTGGGCGAAGCGGCGCGGCAGCACCTCGGCCAGCACGTTGCGCAGCTCGGTGGCGCCGCGTTGCCGCTGCTGCTCGCGCAGCCATTGCGCCGCGTCCCGGCCCGGCAGCAGGTCCAGGCGCAGGTCGTCGCCGGGCTGCCAGTAGGAGGAGATCTGCAGGATCGCCGGGCCGCTGACGCCGCGGTGGGTGACCAGCATGAAGTTGCGGAAGGCGGCGCCGTTGCAGCGCGCCTCGACCGGAACGGCGACGCCGGACAGGTCCTGCAGGCGCTGCTGGTGCTTGCCCGACAGGGTCAGCGGCACCAGCCCGGCGCGGGTGGGCAGGACCTCGTGGCCGAACTGGCGGGCGATCTCGTAGCCGAACCCGCTGGCGCCGAGGCTGGGGATCGACAGGCCGCCGCTGGCGACGATCAGCGATGCGGCGCGCAGGACGCCCTGGCCGGTCCGTACCGTGAATCCGTCGCTGCCGCGCTCGATCGCCTCCACGCCGCACTGGGTGCGGATCTGCACGCCGGCGGCCTGGCATTCGTCCACCAGCATCTTCACGATCAGCTTGGAGGAGACGTCGCAGAACAGTTGCCCCAGTTCCTTCTCGTGGTAGGCCACGCCGTGCCGCTCGACCATCCCGACGAAGTCCGCCGGGGTGTAGCGGGCCAGCGCCGACTTGCAGAAATGCCGGTTCGCCGACAGGAAGTTGGCCGGCCCGGTGCCGGTGTTGGTGAAGTTGCAGCGCCCGCCGCCGGACATCAGGATCTTCTTGCCGACCTTGTTGGCGTGCTCGACGACCTGCACGCGGCGGCCGCGCTGGCCGGCGGTCAGCGCGCTCATCAGCCCGGCCGCGCCGGCGCCGATCACCAGGACGTCGCAGGCCTCGGTCATGCCCCGGCCGGCACCTGCAGCATCTGCGGCCTGAGCGTCACTTCGCTGCCGTCGTCGGCCAGGAACTGCATTTCGCCGTCCTGGATGAACACGTTGAAACGCATGCTGCGCCGGATCAGCCGGCCGAGCGCCTCGACGGCACCGGTCTCCAGGTCGATCACCCGCAGGTTGCGGAAGCGCGACAGCGCGTTGGCGTGCTTCTTCCACCACATGTCCGCGGCGTTGCCGCCATAGGCGATCACCACCGTCTCGCGCGAGCGGTTGCAGGCCTTGCGCACCCGCGATTCGTCGGGCTGGCCGAGGTCGATCCACAGGTCGATGTCGCCGGTGTAGTCGCGCTGCCACAGGTCCGGCTCGTCTTCGTTGCTCAGGCCCCTGCCGAATTCCAGGCGGTCGCGGGCGAACAGGGCGAAGGCCAGCACCCGCACCATCAGGCGTTCGTCGGTCTCGGACGGGTGCTGGGCCAGGGTCAGCACGTGGTTCGCGTAGTAGTCGCGGTCCATGTCGCTGATCTGCAGTTCCGCCTTGCGGATGGTGGCGGTGAGGGCCATGGGGCTACCGGGAACAAAGGGCGGCCATGATAATGGCTGGCGATGGATTCGCCAGGACCGACCGCCGCGCCGTCGCGCGCGCCGCTACCCAGCCGCCTGCAGCTGCCGCCGGGTTCCTGGCCGACGCTGTACGAGGGGCTATGTGCGCGTTTCCCGCGGGTCGGGGCCGCGCAATGGCGCAGCCGCTTCGCGCGCGGGCTGGTCCAGGACGCCGCCGGGCGGCCGCTGGCGATGGCGGCGCCGTGGCGGGTCGGGCAGGAGGTCCGCTATTTCCGCGAAGTGGCGCAGGAGGCGCCGATCCTGGCGCGCGAGTCGATCCTGCACGTGGACGCGGACCTGGTGGTGGTCGACAAGCCGCACGGCCTGCCGGTGGCCCCGTCCGGGCAATACGTGAACGAGACGCTGCTGGCGCGGCTGGCGGCGGCGCTGGGCAATCCGCGGCTGGTGCCGCTGCACCGGCTGGACCGGGCCACCGCCGGGGTGATGCTGTTCTCGGCGCGCCCGGCCACGCGCGACGCCTATCACGCCCTGTTCCGCGACGGCCGGATCGAGAAGACCTACGAGGCGCTGGCGCCGGCGCTGCCGGAGCGCGCGTTCCCGCTGGTCCACGCCAGCCGGCTGCAGCGTGGCGAGCCCTTCTTCCGCATGGCCGAGGTCGCCGGCGCCGCCAACAGCCGGACCCGGATCGAGCACCTGGCCGCGGTCGACGCCGGGGTCTGGCATTACCGGCTGAGCCCGCAGACCGGGCGCAAGCACCAGCTGCGCGTGCACATGGCCGCGCTGGGGGCGCCGATCCTCGGCGACGACCTGTACGGCGGTGCAGCGGCGGGCGAGAAGTTGCAACTGCTGGCACGGCGGCTGCGTTTCCGCGATCCGCTCAGCGGCGCCGAGCGCGCATTCAGCAGCGGCCTGGCGCTGCACCGGCCAGCCGTTCAGGCCTGACCCGGCCGCCGCGCCGGCCGGCGGCCCAGTTGCAGATCGGAAGAGCGGTTCAGCAGGAATGCCGAGAC
>DNXT01000469.1 GCA_003505795.1 Lysobacteraceae bacterium
ACCGCTCGCATGCGCCGACGCGGGCAATGCCGCCGCACGTTGGGAGCCGCGCCGCCGCGGCGGCAACGGCCTTGCGCCGCGCAGCCCGTGCCCGGCTGAGCCGAACGACGCGCTGTCAGGCACGTCCTGTGCCGGGTAGGGAATTCCCCGATACCCAGCCCCGTGCGCACCGGTCACAATGCTGAACCGGTCGCAGCATCCCGTCGGTCCTACTCCCCAAGAGGCCATCCCCAAGGGAGCTCATGCTGTGGGGCTCTGAGCAAGCCCGCTCACCGGCTTTACAGAAAACCCCGGCCCGCGCGAGCGGGACCGGGGTCTTTTTTGGGTGCTTCGCAAGAGCACCGCACATCACCCGCCGGGATCCCTCATAGAACCGCTCGCCGCCGGCCGCGCGGGATCGCCCGGCCGGCGCCGTCGGTCACTTCTTCAGCGCAGCGGTGATCCGGTCCAGCACCTCGTCCAGCGAACCCACGCCGTCCACGCGCGCGAGCTTGCCGCGCTGCTCGTAGAAGCCGATCACCGGCGCGGTCGAATCGTTGTACACCTGCAGGCGCTTGCGCACCGACTCGGGGTTGTCGTCCTCGCGGCCCTCGGCCTTGGCGCGGCCGGCGATGCGCTCGACCAGCAGGTCGGTGGCCACGTCCAGCTGCACCACCGCGTCCAGCGGCTGGCCGATCTTGGCCAGCAGGCCGTCCAGCGCGTCGGCCTGGGCGAGGTTGCGCGGATAGCCGTCGAGGATGAAGCCGGCGCCGGCGTCGGCCTGGCCCAGGCGCGACTCCAGCATGCCGAGCAGGATTTCGTCGGAGACCAGGTCGCCGCGGGCCATCACTTCCTTGGCCTGCAGGCCCAGCGGCGTGCCCGCCGCGACTTCGGCGCGGAGCAGGTCGCCGGTGGAGATGTGCGGGATCCGCAACCGCTCCTTCAGCCGCGCCGCCTGGGTGCCCTTGCCCGAACCGGGCGGTCCCAACAGAACCAATCGCATCAATGTGACTCCACTTACTGGGGAAACTCGGAAGCGGCCGGCGGCGTTAGACTCGGGGAATCGCCGGCGCTGCGCCGCAAGGACACGCAGCTTACCCCATCCGGACAATGTCCCGGCAATGTCCCGTCACCAGGAGTCATCCCGCTCATGGCCCAAGGCACCCTGCTCTACGCACAGTCCGGCGGCGTCACCGCCGTCATCAACGCGACCGCCTCGGCGGTGATCGCCGAAGCGCGCCAGCGCAAGGTCAAGGTACTGGCCGCGCGCAACGGCATCCTCGGCGCGCTGCGCGAGGACCTGATCGACACCTCGAAGGAATCGGTCGCCGCGATCCGCGCGCTGGCGCATACCCCCGGCGGCGCGTTCGGCTCGTGCCGCTACAAGCTCAAGTCGCTGGACGCCGACCGCGCCAAGTACGAGCGGCTGCTGGAGGTGTTCAAGGCGCACGACGTACGCTGGTTCCTCTACAACGGCGGCAACGATTCGGCCGACACCGCGCTGAAGGTGTCCCGGCTCGCCAAGGCCTTCGGCTACCCGCTGACCTGCATCGGCGTGCCCAAGACGATCGACAACGACCTGGCGGTGACCGACACCTGTCCCGGCTTCGGCTCGGCGGCGAAGTACACCGCGGTGTCGGTGCGCGAGGCCGCGCTCGACGTCGCGGCGATGGCCGAGACCTCGACCAAGGTGTTCATCTACGAGGCGATGGGACGCCACGCCGGCTGGCTCGCCGCCGCCGCGGGCCTGGCCGGGCAGTCGCCCGACGACGCGCCGCAGATCGTGCTGCTGCCCGAACGCGCCTACGACGAAGCCGCGTTCCTGGCCAAGGTCGACGCGGTGGTCGCCAAGGTCGGCTGGTGCGTGGTGGTCGCCAGCGAGGGCATCCACACCGCCGACGGCCGGTTCGTCGCCGATGCCGGCGGCGGCACCGACTCCTTCGGCCACACCCAGCTCGGCGGCGTGGCCGCCTACCTGGCCGGCAGGGTCAAGCAGCAACTCGGCCACAAGGTGCACTGGACGCTCCCGGACTACCTGCAGCGCTCCGCCCGCCACATCGCCTCCAGGACCGACTGGGACCAAGCCCAGGCCGCCGGCAAGGCCGCCGTGCAGTACGCGCTCAAGGGCATGAACGCGGTGATGCCGGTGATCGTGCGCAGCAGCGACGCCCCCTACCGCTGGAAGATCGAACCGGCCCCGCTCGAACGCATCGCCAATGCCGAAAAGAAGATGCCGGCCGGCTTCCTGCGCAAGGACGGCTTCGGCATCAGCGAACGCGCCCGTGCCTACCTGGCCCCGCTGATCCGCGGCGAGGCCCCGCTGCCCTACGGCAGCGACGGCCTGCCCAAGTACGTCACGCTGAAGAACGTGGCGGTGGCGCGGAAGCTGCCGGCGTGGGAAGGGTGAGGCCGGGCCGGCAAGCCGGCCGCGATCGGAACCCTTCCCGCAAGAGCGCGGCACGGCGCTGCCGCTTGCGGCCATGACGCTCCGCGTATTCCCGTAGGAGCGACTTCGGTCGCGACGGAGCCTTCCCAGGAAAGCCCCGTCGCGACCGAAGCCGCTCCTGCGACGGCCGGCACGACCGGCGCAGCGCAGTGCCTCAACGGCAGGCTTTTCCCTCCACCGCCATCTTTGCCGCGTACATGGGCACCTGCGCGATCTTGCCCGCGGCCGCCTGTTGCCTGGCTTCTTCCAGGTAGATGCGCGACTGCCCCTGGCCGTCCAGCTGCGGCTTGGCCTCCACCGGCTTGCGCCATACCCGCACCACCGCCTGCTGCGCCGGACAGGCCGCGTTCGGCACCCGGATCAGCTCGTTGAACTTCCAGCCGCCGGCCTCGCTCGGCTGTGCCGTGTCGTAGTCGACGAAGCGCGCGCGCGGCTGGCAGGTCGGACTGGTGCGCACCACCGCGAACTTGTAGGGCTGCGCGGCGTCGCCGGTGAACATGCCTTCCAGGCGGGCGCAGGCCTCGGGAATCTGCCGCAGCGTATGCGCGGCTCCCACGGCCTGTGCCGCGCCCTGCGGGCGCTTCAGCTCGGGTGCCGGATCGGCGGCGGCCGCATTGGCGGCGAACGGGAGCAATCCCATCAGCATCAGGCTACGGACGTTCATCGCAAGGCTCCACGCAACTGAGGACTGGCGGCAGGCTGTCACGGACCGACTGAACGCCGCGACAAAGCCGCGCAGTGGCGATATCCGGTGGCCGCGCGCATACTCGGCCGCGATCCAGGCAAGCATGAACATTGCGACGTGCGCTAGTGGCCGATGGCCGGCGAGTCCGTATCCGCAGTTCCTCGCCCCCAATGCCCAGCGTGTTCGTCCTGCCCTGGACGACATCCATCATCCTTGGGAGGGGTCATGCTGGAACATTACGGATTGGCGCTGGCACTGGGCTGTGCGGTACTGGCGATTCTCTACGGCATCGTGTCCACACGCTGGATCCTGGCCAGGCCCGCCGGCAACGAACGGATGCAGCAGATCGCCAACGCCATCCAGGAAGGCGCACGCGCCTACTTGAACCGGCAGTACCTTACCATCGCCATCGCCGGCGCCATCCTGTTCGTGCTGGTCGGCGCATTCCTGAGCTGGTACACCGCGATCGGCTTCGCGATCGGCGCGATCCTGTCCGGCCTGGCCGGCTACATCGGCATGAACGTGTCGGTGCGCGCCAACGTGCGCACCGCCGAGGCCGCGCGCCACGGGCTGAGCGCGGCGATGGACGTGGCGTTCCGCGGCGGCGCGATCACCGGCATGCTGGTGGTCGGCCTCGGCTTGCTGGGCGTGGCCGGCTACTACGCGCTGCTGACCCGGTATCTGGGCGTCACCGGCGAGGCCGCGCTGCATGCGCTGGTGGGGCTGGCGTTCGGCAGCTCGCTGATCTCGATCTTCGCGCGGCTGGGCGGCGGCATCTTCACCAAGGGCGCCGACGTCGGCGCCGACCTGGTCGGCAAGGTCGAGGCCGGCATTCCCGAGGACGACCCGCGCAACCCGGCGGTGATCGCCGACAACGTCGGCGACAACGTCGGCGACTGCGCCGGCATGGCCGCCGACCTGTTCGAGACCTACGCGGTCACGGTGATCGCGACGATGCTGCTGGGCGGTCTGATGGGCGCCGAGGCCGGCGGCCAGGCGGTGCTGTATCCGCTGGTGCTCGGCGGCGCCTCGATCATCGCCTCGATCGTCGGCGCGCTGTTCGTCAAGACCCGCGAGGGCGGCTCGATCATGGGCGCGCTGTACAAGGGGGTGATCATCTCCGGCGTGCTGGCGGCGATCGCGTTCTGGCCGATCACCCAGTCGCTGATGCGCGACAACCCGCACGGCGCCACCGCGCTGTACGCATGCGCGCTGATCGGCCTGGTCCTGACCGGACTGATCGTGTGGATCACCGAGTACTACACCGGCACCGACTACAAGCCGGTGCGGCACGTGGCGCAGGCCTCCACCACCGGCCACGGCACCAACATCATCGCCGGCCTCGGCGTGTCGATGAAATCCACCGCGCTGCCGGTCGTGGCGGTCTGCGCGGCGATCTGGGGCGCGCACCATTTCGGCGGCCTGTACGGCATCGCCATCGCCGCCACCGCGATGCTGTCGATGGCCGGCATGGTGGTCGCGCTGGATGCCTATGGCCCGATCACCGACAACGCCGGCGGCATCGCCGAGATGGCCGAGCTGCCGCCGGAGGTGCGCGCGGTCACCGATCCGCTGGACGCGGTCGGCAACACCACCAAGGCGGTGACCAAGGGCTATGCGATCGGCTCGGCCGCACTGGCCGCGCTGGTGCTGTTCGCCGACTACACCCACAACCTGCAGGCCGCCCATCCGGGCGAGGTGTTCACCTTCGACCTGTCCGACCACAGCGTGATCATCGGCCTGCTGATCGGCGGCCTGATCCCCTACCTGTTCGGCGCGATGGCGATGGAAGCGGTCGGCCGCGCCGCCGGCGCGGTGGTCGAGGAAGTGCGCCGCCAGTTCCGCGAGATCCCCGGGATCATGCAAGGCACCGGCAAGCCGCAATACGACCGCGCGGTAGACATGCTCACCCGCTCGGCGATCAAGGAGATGATCGTGCCCTCGCTGCTGCCGGTCGCCGTGCCGATCGTGGTCGGCCTGCTGCTGGGGCCGCGCGCGCTGGGCGGGCTGCTGATCGGCACGATCGTCACCGGCCTGTTCGTGGCGATCTCGATGACCACCGGCGGCGGCGCCTGGGACAACGCCAAGAAGTACATCGAGGACGGCCACTACGGCGGCAAGGGCAGCGAGGCGCACAAGGCCGCGGTGACCGGCGATACCGTCGGCGATCCCTACAAGGACACCGCCGGCCCGGCGATCAATCCGCTCATCAAGATCATCAACATCGTCGCCCTGTTGCTGGTGCCGCTGCTGTGACCGAGGCCGGGGGCGCAACTTCGCCCCTCTTCGCGTTCGACGGGAGAGGGGACGGGATGAGGCCTCCGGCCAAGGTCGGCTACCCCGCGCTGCCGCTGGCATAGCCGGCCGGGCGGGTGCCGGCCTTCGCGCCGGCACCCGCGCCCGCTCACAGGCAGCCGATCAGGCTCTCGTAGATCGCCTTGCCGGTGCCCGGCAACGGCTCGAACAGCGGGTTCGGCACCGACAGCGCCTGGTAGAACGCTTCCAGCCGGGTACCGGCGGCCAGCGGCGTGGGGCAACGCCAGGTCTTGGTATCGACCAGCAGCCGGCCGGTCGTCGGTTCCACGCCGATCTCGCTCGCGGCGAAGGTCCAGGTGCACTGGCGGAGCACGCCGGTGGCCCGGTGCACCGAACAGCGGTAGCGCAGCGGCTGGTAGTCGCTGTAGTCGCCCTCGCAGAAGCTGTCGCCGCAGATCTGGTCGAAGTCGTGGTCGAGCCGCCGCTCCAGCTGCCGGAACGCCTCCCACCCTTCCGCGTTGCCCGGATAGTCCACCGCATCGACATAGGCGGGCTCGGCGGCCGCCAGGAGGCCGCAGACCCCCATTGCCGCCAGCCCGATCAACAGCTTGTTGCCGACATTCCCTTTCATCACGCGCTCCTTGCGCTTCCTCGGAGCGTTCAGCATCGCCGCGGACGCCGGGCCGGCCCATCGGTGCATGCCCCGGCCGGCGGCCGGGAGAGGCCGCCTCGCGGCGTCGGAAGATGCCGCGCCCGGGTCGTTCACGCTGCACCGCAACAGTCGAACGCGTAGAATCGGCGTCCTTACACACTCTGCAAGCTTCGGAGCTAGCGCATGGGCCTGGAACTGGTCACCTCCGGCAAGAACCTGCCGGAAGAAATCAACGTCGTCATCGAGATCCCCAAGGATTCCGAGCCGGTCAAGTACGAGGTGGACAAGGCCAGCGGCGCGATCTTCGTCGACCGCATCCTGTCGACCCCGATGCGCTACCCCTGCAACTACGGCTACGTGCCCAATACCCTGTGCGGCGATGGCGACCCGGCCGACGTGCTGGTGGTGCTGCCGCTGCCGCTGGTGCCGGGCTCGGTGGTCCGCTGCCGTCCGGTCGGGGTGCTGAAGATGAGCGACGAGGCCGGCAGCGACGAGAAGATCCTCGCCGTCCCGGTCGCCAAGATCTTCTCCGGCTATGCCCACATCGAGGACATCCAGCAGGTGTCCAGCCACTGGCTGGAGCGCATCGGCCACTTCTTCGAGCACTACAAGGACCTGGAGAAGGGCAAGTGGGTCAAGCTCGACGGCTGGGGCGGCGCCGAGGAGGCCAAGCGCATCCTGCTCGACTCGGTCGACCGCTACAAGGCCGACGCCAGCTGAACGGCCCTCCCCGGCCACCGCCGGGCCGGGGGTCCGCGGGAGATCGGGATCACGCTTTGGCCGGGATCCCGATGACCCGGAACCGCGATTTGAGTACAGTGCATGGCGTGTAGAGAGCCGGTGCCTGCTGCCGGCCCATTGTTGGGGAAGTGTCTTGCGTATTCTGTTTGTCGGCGACGAGACCAGCCTGCCTTCGGAGCTGGTCGACTACGTCAGTGATCTGGGCGAGGAGTGGCAGGTACAGCAGGTTGCCGACGGCAACTCTGCGATTTCCGCCGCTGCGCTGTCGCCCATCGATGCGGTGATCGTCGCGCCGGCGCTGCCCGACCTGACTTCGGCGACCCTGCTCGGACAGATCCGTACGCTGCGCCCGGAAACCATCCGCATCGCCCTGGTCGATGCCAACGACGGCAACCGCGCCCCGCCCGCCCGCATCATCGGCGTCGCCCACCGCTTCCTGCCGCTGCCGCTGGCCCCGGAGGTGCTGCTCGAGGCCGTCACCAGCCTGGAGGAGCTGCGCGAGCTGCTCTCGAACCCGAAACTGCGCTCGGCGATCGGCCGGATCGAGAAGCTGCCGTCGCCGCCGCACGTCTATATCAGCCTGATGCATGCGCTCGAACAGGACGACGACAGCGACGCCGAGGACATCGCCAAGCTGATCGCCGGCGATCCGGCGATCGCCGCCAAGGTGCTGCAGCTGTGCAATTCGGCGTTCTTTTCCGGCGGCCGGACCATCACCGACCTGCGCACCGCGGTGACCCGGCTGGGCATTTCCACCCTGCGCAACCTGGTCCTCGCCAGCGAGGTGTTCGCGGTGCAGGCGCTGTCGCCGGCCGAACGCAGCGCGATGCAGCGCCGCGCGCTGCTGTCCTCGCGCATCGCCAGCAAGGTGCTGCCGGCGTCCAGCGCCGAGCTCGGCGCCACCGCCGCGCTGCTGGCCCACATCGGCCTGCTGCTGCCGGGCGTGCGCGACGAGCGCGAGCCGGCCCAGCCCGGCGACGACCGCCCGGGCCACACCGAGGCCGGCGCCTACCTGCTCGGCCTGTGGGGCCTGCCGATGCCGATCATCGAGGCGGTCGCCTTCCACCGCCATCCGCAGCGTTCCAGCCTGCGCAGCTTCTGGGTGACCGGCGCGGTGCACGTGGCCATGGCGCTGGCCAGCGGCGAGCAAGTGGACGAGGAGTACCTGTCCAAGGTCGGCGTCATCGCCAAGCTCCCCGCCTGGCGCGACCAGGCCGAGACGCTGACCGGGCTCGCCGCCGAGGCCTGAGCGGCGCGGACGCGACGCTGCCGCAACGCCCCCGAGGCCCGCGCATCCCGCGGGCCTTCGTCTTGGCGCGGTCCGCATAGGATGTGATCCTGCCGAAAGCGACCTGCCACCGCTGATACCCGCTTTCTTGTGGGAGGGACTTCAGTCCCGACGATCTGCCGGCGGGGCCCGTCGGGACTGAAGTCCCTCCCGCGCGCCCCACCTGGCGCTAACGGAGCCTCGGGGGGCGGCCTTGCGGCGAGCAGGCGACCAAAGAGAAAGGGCGGACCTTGCGGCCCGCCCTCCTCGTCTACTGCCAGGACTTCGATGGATCAGAAGCGCTGGGTGTACTTCATGTACACATAGCGCCCGATGTCATAGCCACCGTAGTAGGCGAACGAGCTGTTCGGAGCCGAGTACATCAGCGGAGCTTCGTGGTCGAACAGGTTGTTCGCGCCGACTGCGATGGTCGCGTTCCACGGCGCCTTCCAGTTGACCTGCATGTCATGGAAGGTGTTCGAGCCAGTGTGACGCAGCGGATCGGTCTCGCCGTTGGCGTAGTGGTCGGGTGCGTCGCACCAGCCGTCGGCCAGAGTGATGCAGCTTTCCTTCATGCCCGAGTAGTAACGCAGGGTGTAATTCACCCCGAAATCGCCCATCGACCAGTTCACGCCCACGTTCGAACGAACTCGGAAGATGCCGGGCTCGCCGACGCGACCGATCATGATGTTGTCACCAGCGCTGTTCTGACCAGCCTCGTCATACTTGCTGACGTAGCTGGTCTGCCAGTCGATCACGAAGTTGCCGAACGCCGTTTCCGGCAGACGGTACTTGACGCCAAGATCGTAGCCTTCAGTTTCCATCTGGCCGAGGTTGGCCACGCCGTAGCTCATTGCCGAGATGTGGCCATCGGCGGCACGGGTAACGCCAGCGCAGCGCGATGCATCACCCAGGACGTAGCAGTCGCGCAGGATGCGGTCGACGCTGTCGGCAATGATCATGTCATTGATTTCGTAGCGGTACCAATCCAGCGAGATGTCCAGGCCCTGTACCCAGCGCGGACTCCAGACCAGACCGGCGGTCTTGCTCTTGGAAGTTTCCGGCTTCAGGTTCGGGTTGGCACCGCTGATGAATTCGTCCGGAGTGGCGCAGGGATAGGTGCTGCAAGGCAGGTAACCCTGGCCCAACTGGGTGTAGCCCAGCGGGACGCCAGCCGCATTACAGGCTGCGTTGCCGTTGACACTGTTGGGGGCGCCGACACCGCATGGATCGACGTAACGCTCGAAGCTGCTGCTCAGACCACCATAGAGATCGCTGATGGTCGGGGCACGGAAGCCTTCCGCGTAGGTAGCACGCACCAACAGTTCTTCCAGCGGACGCCAAGTGAAGCCGAACTTGGAGTTGGTGGTGTCGCCGAAGTTGCTGTAGTCCGAGTAACGGCTGGCGATGTTGACCGTCAGTTCCTTGGCGAACGGCATGTCGGCGAGGATCGGAACGTTGAGCTCCAGGTAGAACTCGTTGAGCGAGTAGTCGCCTTCGGTGGTCTTGGCACCGAGCCCAGTGCTTTCACCGGACTGGGCGAAAGCGTCCGGGGCGAAACGACCTTCTTCTTCGCGGTGCTCGTAGCCGATCGCGATACCCAGATCACCGGCAGGCAGAGTCGCCAGGGTGCCGGACAGGTTCGCGGTATAGCTGGTGGTCTTGGTCAGACCGGTATCGGTGAAGTACGGGAACAGGAAGTTCTGCAGATCCGGATCGGACAGCGAGCCCTGGCCAGCTACGCCGTAGGGCAGCAGAGGGTTCCACGGGCGGCAGTCGCCCAGCGAGACCGGATCGGCGGCGGTGCCGCACTGCGCGACGCCATCGGCGTTGATGAACGAGGAACCCAGCGCCTGACGCGAAGCGATCAGGCTCATGTCGCCGTGGCCAGTCTTGACGCTTTCGTTGCGATTCCAAAGCGCGCCGACATCCCAATCCCAGGTCTTGCCGGCGAACTCGAAGTAGCCGCTGACGGTTGGGGCGAAACGAGTGGTCTTGAGCTTGTTTTCGGTGGTGCGCGGCACTTCCCACAGGCGGCGGCGGAACTCGACGTCCTGGCCGATCGGATTGAAGGCGCTGTCACCCGACAGCGGCGTACCGAACGAGGCGGACTGGTACGGATAGCCGGCAATCTGCTGGTCCGTGGTGCGCTCGTTGTACAAGACATCGGCATTGAAGACGATACTATCGGTCAGGTCGTAGTTCGCATTGGCGAACACCGACTTACGCACGATACCGGTCTGAACCATCATCTGCTGGTTCGCGTTGGCGAACTCGGCCGGGGTCAGCTCGTGGTAGTCCGCCGGGTTGTTCGGGTTGCCACCCGGGTTCAGGGTCTTCCACACCGCCGCTTCGGAGTCGGAGCAATCGACTTCCAGGGGGTTGCACCAGGAGCCATTCTGGCTAATGGCGCTCCAGTCGTCCGGGGTCGAATTCGGGCCCAGGCCGCCGTCGCGGCTGAACCAGCGGTTCTTCGCGAAGACCGGATCCTGCTTGGAATACTCGGCGGCCAGGGTCACGCCACCGCGCTCACCCTGCGAACCGATGGTGAAGGAGTACTGGGTGGTATCGCCGTCGCCCTGGTCGAACTGACCGTACTGGACGCTGGCCTCGGCGCCGTCGAAGCGCTTGCGGGTGATCACGTTGACCACGCCGGCAATGGCATCGGACCCGTAGATGGAGGATGCGCCGTCCTTCAGCACTTCGATACGCTCAATGGCGGCCATCGGAATCTGGCTCAGGTCCTGCAGACCCGAGGTCGATGCACCCAGACGCTTGCCGTTGACCAGCACCAGCGTGCGCTCGGCACCCAGGTTGCGCAGGTCGACGTAGTAACCACCAACGTTTTCGCCGGAAGCCAGTGCGTCGGCACGGGAAATCGCCGGCGAACCCGCCGAGGTCAGGTTCTGCAGAACGTCGGCAACCGAGGTATAGCCCTGCTGCTCCAGCGCCTGGCGGTCCAGGGTCAGGATCGGCTGCTGGGTCTCGACATCAGCGCCGCGGATGCGCGAACCGGTGATCTCGATGCGATCAAGGGTGGTCGGGGCGGACTGGGACTGCTCTTGCGCGCTGGCAAAAGCCGGCGTCAACGCGATCGCAATGCCGGCGGGCAACAGGCCCAGCCGCACTGCGGGAGTGCGAAGGTTCATCAATCTCTCCAAAGTTCGTTAGTGGCGTGTTAAGCGCCCCCAGCAAATTACGATCGCGTGAACGACGCCGCTTTGCGCTGCACGCCGCGCGGCTTTGCCGAATCTGGCGGAAGTGCCATTTCGTCGCGATAGTGCGACGCCGAGACACCGAAGCGCGCACGGAAGGCACGGGCGAAGCTGCAGCAGTTGTCGAAGCCGCTGGCGGCGGCCACGTCGCCGATCATCATCGAGGTGTCGCGCAGCAGATCGGCGGCGCGCTCCAGGCGCAGCCGCGCCGACAGCGCCTGCGGACTTTCGTCGTACAGGCTCTGGAAGGTCTTGGACACGTACCAGCTGGAGAAATTGGTGAGCTGGGCCAGTTCGGCCACGCGCACCACCCGGTCGCTGTTGCCTTCCAGGTACAGGCGCGCGCGCTGCATGCGGCTGAACACCTGGCGGCGCCGGCTCAGTGAACGCCCCGGGCAACGGCGCTCCTGTTCGACGAAACCGACCTGCATCTCGGCCAGGTGCAGCAGCAGCGGGCGCACGGTATGGGCGCCCTGGCCCTGCGCCGCCATGCGCCACAGCCGCAGCGCGGTGCGCAGGTCGCGCTGCCCCAGGCGGCTGCGTCCCGGGTACAGGGTGGTGTCGGTCAGCTCGGCCAGCGACTGCAGGCTGGAACCATCCAGGCCGATGCCGATGCACAGGCCGCCGCGGTCGGCCTGCAGGGTCGGGCGGGATTCCTTGTCGAAGGCGATCCAGTCGCCGGCACGCAGCCGGAACTTGCCTTCCTTGGCCTCGATCCAGGAGCGGCCGCGCAGCTGCACCCAGACCGTGAACATGGTCGGCGCCGCGCGCACGCTGCCCAGCCGCGCCACCGCCATGCACGCGGTCGCCGGCAGGCTCGCTTCCGCATCGAAACCGGCCGGTGCCCCCCGGTCCGCCACCATCAGCTGATTCATCGCCACCGCTCCGTGAAGGTTTGCACGAGGGCGGGGATTGTTTTGCCGAACGTGGCGACGGTCAGGAGGTTGTGGCGAAATTGCGGCGAAATCGCCACGAAGCGCCATACGAAAAAGATACGAAGATCATTTCCCCAGCAAAGACAGCAACTTGGGGGCGACCCCGATGAAGCCGGTACGCTCGTGCGGCAGGCTCATGAAGCCGATGTCGCTGCCTTCCTCGCTGGCCAGAGACACGTACATGGCCGCCGAACGGGAGTCGATGCTGAAACCGTTGATCGCGCTGAAGTTGCCCGGGTCCAGGCAGCGCTGCTCCGAGTCGGCTTCCTGGCCGAGGATGCTGTCCAGCGTCGGGCAGGCATCGACCGAGCCGAGGTAATGGACCGCGCCGTCGCCGGCCACTGCCCAGCTGCGATAGTGCCAGCGCGAGGGCCCGGAGGCGTCGACCCGCTCCACGCTCTGCGCATGCAGGGCCTGGTCGACCCGCCACAGCCCGTCCGCCGAGAAACGGGTGAACAGGATACTGCCGCTGCTGCGGTCGAAGCGCACCTGCGACACGTCCTCGATCGAGCCCAGCCGCTTCCAGGGGTGCTGGGTGCGGTCGTACAGGCTCAGCGTGGCCGATCCGCTCTCGGTTCCGCCCAGCACCAGGATCCGGTTCGGATCGGACAGGTAGGCGGCCTGCAGCGGCCGCGACTCCGGCACGTCCAGCACCACCGAACGGTTCAGCGACGGGATCACCTCGTACAGCGCGGCCGCGCCGTCGCCCTGGCGCGCGACCACCAGCAGGCTCAGCGAGTCGGGCGACCAGTCCGGCGGCTGCCGGGTTTCCGGCACCAGCCCATCGATCGGGCGCAGCGACGCCGGCGCGCCGAGATCGGCCCACCACAGCGCGAACTCGCCCGAACGGTCCGATGCGAACACCAGCTGCCGCCCGCTGGGCGCCACCATCGGCTGCGCGTCGCGGCCATTGGAGGCGAACAGGCGCTCGCGCGCGTAGCTGCCGTCCCCGGCGCGGGCGAAGCGGTAGATGCCGTACTGCGGCCGGCGCTGCACGAAGGCGAGCTTGCCCTTGGTCGCGGAGATCGCCGGCGCCTGCGCATCGTCCACGCCCATGTCGCGGATCCGGCGGCTGGACAGGTCGATGCGGTACAGCCGCGACTGGCTGTCGACGCGGCGCCCGAACACGATGCCGCTGCTGTCCGGCAACCAGGCCAGGCCGCGGATCTCGGCGTTGTCGCGGGTCAACGGCTGCGGTTCGCCGCCTTCGGCCGGCATCAGCCACAGGTCGCCCATCTGCGGATTGCGCACGAACGCGATCCAGCGCCCGTCCGGCGAATACTGCGGCGCGTAGTCGAAGTCCTGCGGCGTGCCCGGATACGGCAGCGCATGCCATTGCCCGCTCTCGATGTCGAAGCGGCGGATGCCGCGGCCGGGATTGACCCCGGTCATGCTGCCGAACAGCAGCGAGCGGCCGTCCTGCGCCCAGCTGAAGCTGAGCATTTCCGCGCGGTCGCAGCGGGTGAGCTCGCGCTCGTCCGCGGCGCCGTTGGCCGACGCCAGCATGATCCGGCAGCTGCCGTCGTCGGACTGCCGCGCGAAGGCGATCTCGCGCCCGTCCGGCGACCAGGCCGGCAGCCGGTCGGCCTGCAGATCGGAAGAG
>DNXT01000344.1 GCA_003505795.1 Lysobacteraceae bacterium
CCACTGCGGCGCGGACTGAAGTCCCTTCCACAAGGCTTCCTCGCCGGAAAGAATCCTGAGAAAGCCCGGTCGCGACCGAACGGCCTCGGCATGCCGAGGCCACTCCTGCCGGAGCGGAGGTCGAAGCACTGGGCGACGAAGCCTCACACCCGGCCCGCGTCGCGCAACCGCGCCAACTCTTCGTCGGAGAACAGCCGCGAGCGCACCAGGAAGCGCACGCCCTCGCCGTTCTCCAGCGAGAACATCCCGCCGCGGCCTTCGACCACGTCGATGATCAGCTGGGTGTGCTTCCAGTACTCGAACTGCGACGCACTGATGTAGAAATCCGCGCCGCCGATCGTGCCGAGCCGCACGTCGCGGTCGCCGACGATGAACTCGGCGACCGGGTAGCACATCGGCGAGGACCCGTCGCAGCAGCCGCCGGACTGGTGGAACAGCAGCGCGCCGTGCCTGGCCCGCAACCTGTCGATCAGCTGCAGCGCCGCCAGCGTGGCGGTCACCTGCGCGGGCGGGGATGGGATCGGGTTCATCGCAGCGCTCCGTTGCCGATGACGTTGCAGCACCGCCGAGAAGGAGCGGTCCCGCCCGGCCGGGGGAGGGGAGGCCGGCCGTGACGGGGCCGCGCCGTCACGCCGCCAGGTCGAGCACGATGCGTCCCTCGATCTTGCCGGCATGCATCCGCGCGAACACGTCGTTGATGTTCTCCAGGGTGTCGGTGGCCACGGTCGCGGCGACCTTGCCCTGCTCGGCGAAGTCCAGCGACTCCTGCAGGTCCAGGCGGGTGCCGACGATCGAGCCACGCACGGTCACGCCGTTGAGCACCATGCCGAAGATGTCGAGCGGGAAGTTGCCCGGCGGCAGGCCGTTCAGCGACACCGTGCCGCCGCGCCGCACCATGCCGATCGCCTGCTCGAACGCCTTCGGCGACACCGCGGTCACCAGCGCGCCGTGGGCGCCGCCGATCTCCTTCTTCAGGTACGCCACCGGGTCGGTGGTCTTGGCGTTGACGGTGACGGTCGCGCCCAGCCGCCTGGCCAGCGCCAGCTTGGCGTCGTCGACGTCGACCGCGGCCACGTTCAGGCCCATCGCCTTGGCGTACTGCACCGCCATGTGGCCGAGCCCGCCGATGCCGGAGATCACCACCCAGTTGCCGGGCTTGGTGTCGGTGACCTTCAGCCCCTTGTACACGGTGACGCCGGCGCACAGGATCGGCGCCACTTCGACGAAGCCGATGTTGTCCGGCAGGTGGCCGACGTAGCCGGCGTTGGCCAGCGCGTACTCGGCGAAGCCGCCGTTGACCGAGTAGCCGGTGTTCTGCTGCGCCTCGCACAGCGTCTCCCAGCCGCCCAGGCAGTGCTCGCAATGGCCGCAGGCCGAGTACAGCCACGGGATGCCGACGCGGTCGCCCTCCTTGATGTGGCCGACGCCCTGCCCGACCGCGACCACGTGGCCGACGCCCTCGTGGCCGGGAATGAACGGCGGATTGGGCTTGACCGGCCAGTCGCCCTCGGCGGCATGCAGGTCGGTATGGCAGACCCCGCAGGCCTCGATCTTGACCAGGATGTCGCCGGCGGCCGGGCGCGGCACCGGGACTTCCTCGATCGCCAGCGGCTTGCCGAATTCGCGGACCACGGCGGCTTTCATCGTCTTGTTCATGAACGGCTCCTTGAGGGAAGGGGACTACTTTTGTTCAGGCTAGGCCATGCGTGCGGCCGGCTCATTGATCCGGCGCAATTCGCGTCCGCGGGCGATCCCGACGACTCGCCCCCATCCGCCCTGCGGGCACCTTCCGCCGCGCGGGGGAAGGGACGGCGACAAAACCGGCTCGGCCGGTTTTGTCGCGCGCAGGAGCAAACGGCGGCAGCCATCCCGCCTGTCCCTTCTCCCGCCTGCGGGAGAAGGTGGCGCGCAGCGCCGGATGAGGGCAGCCTCCACGGCGCGCTCAGAAGAAGCCCAGCGCCTTGGGCGAGTAGCTGACCAGCAGGTTCTTGGTCTGCTGGTAGTGGTCGAGCATCATCCTGTGGTTCTCGCGGCCGATGCCGGACTGCTTGTAGCCGCCGAACGCGGCGTGCGCCGGGTAGGCGTGGTAGCAGTTGGTCCAGACCCGGCCGGCCTGGATCGCGCGGCCCATCCGGTACAGGCGCGAGGCGTCGCGGCTCCACACCCCGGCGCCGAGCCCGTACAGGGTGTCGTTGGCGATGCTCAGCGCCTCGGCTTCGTCCTTGAACGTGGTCACCGACACCACCGGCCCGAAGATCTCCTCCTGGAAGATGCGCATCCGGTTGTGGCCCTTGAACACGGTCGGCTTGACGTAGAAACCGCCGGCCAGGTCGCCGTCGAGCCGGTTGCGCTCGCCGCCGGCCAGCACCTCGGCGCCTTCCTGCCTGCCGATGTCGATGTAGGACAAGATCTTCTCCAGCTGTTCCGAGGACGCCTGCGCGCCGACCATGGTGTTGGGGTCGAGCGGATTGCCCTGCTTGATCGCGGCCACGCGCGCGAGCGCCTTCTCCATGAACTTCTCGTAGATCGACTCCTGGATCAGCGCGCGCGAGGGACAGGTGCAGACCTCGCCCTGGTTGAAGGCGAACAGCACGAAGCCCTCGATCGCCTTGTCCAGGAAGTCGTCGTCCTCGGCCATCACGTCGGCGAAGAAGATGTTGGGCGACTTGCCGCCCAGTTCCAGCGTCACCGGGATCAGGTTCTGGCTGGCGTACTGCATGATCAGCCGGCCGGTGGTGGTCTCGCCGGTGAAGGCGATCTTGGCGATGCGCGGATTGGAAGCCAGCGGCTTGCCCGCCTCCAGGCCGAAGCCGTTGACCACGTTGAGCACGCCCGGCGGCAGCAGGTCGCCGATCACCTCCATCAGCACCAGGATCGAGGCCGGTGTCTGCTCGGCCGGCTTGAGCACCACGCAGTTGCCGGCGGCCAGCGCCGGCGCCAGCTTCCAGCACGCCATCAGCAGCGGGAAGTTCCACGGGATGATCTGCCCGACCACGCCGAGCGGCTCGTGGAAGTGGTAGGCGATGGTGTCGTGGTCGATCTCGGAGATGCCGCCTTCCTGCGCGCGGATCGCGCCGGCGAAGTAGCGGAAGTGGTCCACGCACAGCGGCACGTCGGCGTTGAGCGTCTCGCGCACCGGCTTGCCGTTGTCCCAGCTCTCGGCGTAGGCCAGCAGCTCCAGGTTCTGCTCGATGCGGTCGGCGATCTTCAGCAGCACGTTGGCGCGGTCGGCCACCGGGGTCTTGCCCCATGCGTCCCTGGCCGCGTGCGCGGCGTCGAGCGCGGCCTCGATGTCCTCGGCGCCGGAGCGCGCCACCGAGGTGAACACCTTGCCGCTGATCGGGGTGGTGTTGTCGAAGTACTGGCCGCCGCGCGGCTCGACCCAGCGCCCGCCGATGAAGTTGCCGTAGCGCGGCTTGAAGATGGACTGCGGATCGGTGTTGAGCGGCTTGGCGGACGTGACGGCGTTCATCGGTGTCTCCTGCGGTGCGTTGGATAAAGGCCCGGTCGGGTCCGGTTACCTGCGCAAGCCCGATGCCAACTTCGTCGTGCTGCGCCGCGTCAAGGTGCGGCCGGTTGTCGCAGCGGCGCGTGCACGGTGCCGCTGCTGCGGCGCAGCACCGGTTCCGATTGCGAAGTGTCCGCCGCTGTGCTGTTTATCGGGACAGTGATCCATCGGACTGTCGCAGATTGCGACAGCAGGAGGCGGACGTGGCGACATCGCAAGCGCAGCACCGGCTGGACCAGGCTCGGCGGTCGTTCTTCGAGCGTGGCAACGCACCGGTTGGGCAGGTGCCGGAGGCGATCCTGCAGTCGTGGCGGCGCTGCCTGCGGCGCGGCATGGTGTCCGAATCGGCACCGGCGATCGAGCCGGTCAGTACGCCACGATTGCGCGAGATGCGTGAGCGCCACGAGAAACTGTGGCGGCTGGCGCGCGCCGAGCTGGAAGGCCTGTCGGCCGACGCCGCGGCCACCGGCAGCGTGGTGCTGCTGACCGACGAGGCCGGCTGGATCCTCGACGCCGAAGGCAGCTCCGGCTTCCTCGACCGCGCCGGGCGGGTGGCGCTGATGCCCGGCGCCTGCTGGAGCGAGGACACGGTCGGCACCAACGCGATCGGCACCGCGATCGTCGAGGCGCGCGCGGTCGAGGTCCGCGGCGGCGAGCACTACCTGGCGCCGCACGGCATCCTCAGCTGCGCCGCCTCGCCGATCTTCGACCCGTACGGTCAGCTGGCCGGCGTGCTCGACATCTCCGGCGACGCGCGCATGCAGCACGTCCACGCGCTCGGGCTGGCGCGGCGCGCGGTCGCCAGCATCGAGCACCGCTGGTTCGACCGCGGCATCGCCGAGTGCGAGCTGCTGCGCGTGCACCACGATCCGGCATTGCTGGGCACCGCGCGCGAAGGCCTGCTCGCGTTCCGCGGCGGCAAGCTGATCGCCGCCAACGGCGCCGGCCTGCAGCTGTTCGGCCTGGACCGGCAGGAGATCGGCCGCGCCCGCTACGACGCGCTGTTCGAGGAACCGCTGGCGCGACTGCGCCAGGACGGCACGCTGTTCGACCGCCAGGGCCGCGCGCTGTACGGACAGGTCGATGCGGCATC
>DNXT01000343.1 GCA_003505795.1 Lysobacteraceae bacterium
GGTGCCGGCCTCGGCCTCGGTGGCCTCGGGTGGGGCGGCGGCGGCGAGCGGCGGTGCGTCGTCGTCGCCGTCCGGATAGACCGGCGCGATGTCGACCAGCGGCCGCTCGACGACGCCTTCGAGCCGGGTCAGCACCCGGTTGGCGGCCCGGTTGGACAGGTCGCTCCACAGGTACAGGCTCGACAACCGGTTGACGTCGCGCGAATCGATCGCCGCGCGCAACTGGTAGACCAGTTCGCTGAGCCGGCGCGGACAACCGTGGCGGTAGATGCCGGCCTGGCCGTCGCGCTGCGCGACCGGCGGCAGCCGGCTCAGCGCGCCCAGGTCCTCGCAGCGGCGGTCGCTGAACACCGTGGTGCCGTCGGCGGCGCTGCAGCGATTGACCTGTTGCGCGCGCGCCGCGGCAGCGGTGCAGAGCGCAGCCGACAGCGATATCAACAACAGGAGGCGTGGCATCCTGTCGAGTCTAGCCATTCGGCCGGGCGAAGGGGGAGAGGGGCGCATCCCGGTTCTCCTGGCCGGAGGAGGCCTTGCTGGCGGCGATCCAGCGGCTGGCGGCATCGCCGAGCAGCGCGACCCCGACCAGGGCGAAGATCCACAGCGTGGCCTCGCGCGCGCCGCGCCGCAGCCGTTCGCGCCAGCGCGCGAAGCGGGCCTCGGTCCGCCGCCCGAGCACGGCGTGCAGGGCCAGCAGCAGCAACGGCGGCGCGACGAAGACCAGGTTGTAGCCCAGCAGCAGCGGCAGCCACTGGAACGGGGAAAGCTCGGCGCCTGTCAGCAGCGCGATCGCGGCGAAGTAGGGCAGGGCGGTGACCAGCTCGGCCACGGTCACGCCCATGCCGAGCAGGGCGTAGCCGGCCAGCGTGCCGGTCGCCGGCGCGGACGGCTCCTGCGCCTGGTGCGCGCCGGACGGGGCCAGGATCGCGTATGCCAGCAGTCCGGCTCCGAGCAGGCCTTGGGCGAGCAGCGCCGCCGGATGGTCGAGGGCATCGCCCAGGCCGTCGCGCAGCGCATTGAATCCAAGCATCATCGCGATGCCCAGGCCGAGGTAGGCGAGGAAGATGCCGGCCACGTAGGCGAGCAGGCGCGGTGCGGCGCGCGGCCGCGACAGCAGCCACAGCGCGACCACCAGCGCCGAGGGATTCAGGCTGTCCAGCAATGCCAGCAGGGTCAGGGAGGGCAGCAGGTGGTCCACGCGTTGCCGCAAGTCGCGCCAGGGAAGTCCGGGCAAGCATAGGCAATCTCGGGTGCAGGCGTCGCCTGCGGCCTCCGCCGCTTTCCCTTCGGCGGACGAATCGGCGCGACTGCCGGATGCAGGCGGGTGGCGGCAGGATGCCGCACCCGGCGAAGCGGTCCGAAGCGCGTGCCGCGGGCGGCGCGCAGGGGCGCGGATCGCCGCCGGGAAGCTCCCGGCGGCGATCCGCGGCGCCAGGCGCCAGGACGGGGCTCAGAACCGCGCGTTGACGCTCAGCCAGAAGTTCCTGGCCTTGTCCTTGTTGTTGTAGTCGTCGGTGAACACGACTTCCCCGGTCACCTCGTCGCTGTAGAGGCCGTCGCCGTCGAGGTCGTTGAAGCTGTAGCGGTAGCTGGTGAAGTCCTCGTCCAGCAGGTTGTTGATGCGGCCGGTGAGGGTCACGTGGTCGTTGACGCGGTACTGCGCGCCCAGGTGCAGGACCTGGTAGTCCTTGTAGTACAGCGGCTGGTTGCCGGCGTCCTTGCCGCGGTAGCGATCCGAGCGCGCCTCCAGGGTCAGCTGCGCGCTGAAGCGCTCGGTGATCGACCAGTCCAGCGTGGCGTTGGCCATGTGCTCGGCGGTGTTGGTCAGCGGCAGGCCCTCATCGGCGCCGCTGAGCTGCTCGCTGTCGGTCCAGGTGTAGTTGGCGCGCAGCGACAGGCGCTCGCCGATGCCGTAGCGGCCGGCGATCTCCACGCCCTGGATCCTGGCCTCGTCGATGTTGACCACCTGGGTGTAGGTGGTATAGCCCAGCGAGCCGTATTCGCCCAGGTTCACGCAGGGACGCACCGGCGCGGCGGGATCGCAGATGCGGGTGGTCTCGCCGCTGGCGATCTTGTCCTCGAAGTCGTTGTGGAAGTAGGTGAGGTTGAAGTTGTGGCGGTCGTCGGACGAGGTCCAGTACAGCGCGATCTCGCTGTTGACGCTGGTCTCCGGCTCCAGGTCCGGGTTGCCGGCCCAGGGGCTGGTGCCCTGGCCGCCGAAGCCGGTGATGCCGTCGTACAGGTCGGTGGTCTTGGGGGTCTTGTAGCCGGTGCTGACGCCGCCCTTGACGGTCCAGTTCGGGGCCAGGTCGTAGACCGCGTAGGCGCGCGGGCTGACGTGGCCGCCGAAGATGTCGTGGTCGTCGTAGCGCACGCCGACGGTGACGGTCAGCGGGTCCAGCGGGGTCCAGTTGTCCTCGGCGAACAGCGACCACATCTTCTGTTCCTGCACCGCGCCGGTCGCGGTGCCGCTTTCCAGGCCGAACACGCCGTCCTCCAGCTCGCCGTCGATGACCTGCCCGCCGACGATGAAGTGGTGCCGGCCGGCCAGGCCCTCGACCGGGATGTCGAGCTTGGCGTCGAGGGTGTACTGGTTGCTCTCCAGCGCGCGCTTGGAACGCGGCAGGAAGGTGTCGGCGGCGATCTGCTGGCGCGCGGCCGTGCTCAGCCCGGCGTAGGCGCCGGTGCCGGAATACATCGCCTGCAGCAGATCGCGCTCGGCCGGCGAGAACGGCATCGAGCGGCCGTTGTTGCTGGTCTCGACGTAGGCCAGCGACACGAAGCTGCGGCCGAAGCCCCATTCGCCCTGGTGGGTCAGCGCCCAGTTGTCGCGGTCGAACTTCTGCTGCTTGGTGTAGCCGACGCGCGGCTGGACCACGCCGCGGGTGGCGCGCCAGATCGAGTCGATGCCGTCCAGGGTGCCCAGCGGGTAGCTGGTCTCGCCGGTCTCGGGATCGTAGATCGGGGTGTTGTCGTATTCCTGGCGCGAGACGTCGTAGTCGAAGCTGAGGCTCTGGTTCGCGGTCGGCGTCCAGTTCAGGGTGACGCCGGCGGTCCTGTTGGTGTTGTCCACGGTGCGACCGCCGCCGCCGAAGCCGAGCGAGCGCGTATGCACGGTGCCGTTGGGGTCGGTGACCGGGGCGTATTCCGGATTGGAGGCCAGGCGCTCGTACGCGGCGCCGCGCACCGACAGGCCCAGCACGTCCTTGAGCAGCGGGCCGCTGGCGGCGAAGTCGAAGGTGATGTCGTCGCCGAAGTCGCGGTCCTGCTGGAAGCTGCGGCCGAACGTGGCCGAGCCGGTCCAGGTGTCGGTGACCTTGCGGGTGATGATGTTGATCACCCCGCCCATCGCGTCGGCGCCGTACAGGGTCGAGGCCGGGCCGCGGATCACCTCGATGCGCTCGATCGTGTCCAGCGGCGGGATGTGGTTGAACTGGTTGCCGCCGAAGGCGTTCGGATAGATGTCGCCATGGTTGTTCTGGCGCTTGCCGTCGATCAGCACCAGGGTGTAGTCCGAGCCCATGCCGCGCATGCTGATGGTGCGCTGGCCGGTCTTGTCCGAGGTCTCGCCGACGTCGACGCCTTCCAGGTCGCGCACCGCGTCGATCAGGGTCATGTAGGGGCGCTTGTCCAGGTCCTCGCGGGTGACGATGGAGATGCTGGCCGGCGCGTCGGTGAGTTTCTGCTCAAAGCCGGCGGCGGTGACGACCACCGCGCCGAGGTCGGTGGCGTCGGGCTGCGACGCGGCCTGCGCGAATGCCGGGCACGGCAGTCCCGCGGCGAGGGCGACGGCCAGCAGGTTGCGCCGGAAGGGATGGGAATGGGTTTGATGGGTCATGGCGATGTCGGATGGATTGGAAGAGGGCGGCCGCGAACGGCCGGCGGCAGGCACGGGCCGGGCCCGAGGCGGCCTTGACGGCGGCCTTCGATGCGCACGGACGCATGCGGACGCGCCCGCAAAGGGGGCGTCGCGTGGCTTGTCGAATGGGGAAGGCGTCCGCCTGGGTGCGGACGGCGGGTCTCAGGCGGCGGGAGGCGCCTGGCCCAGGTGCAGCCTCAGGGCCGGATCGGAACGGGATGGCTGTGCATCCGCGGGGAGCAAGGCCGGCGCCGATGCCGCGCGCGCCGTTGTCGCCGCGACTCGCGGCAGCCGGGCAGGCAGAGGCGCGGCGGCGGCGGAACGATCCGCGACCGGCTTGCCGGCAGGTCGTACCTTGGCGCGACGCTGCTTGGCGGGACTGTCCTCGGCAGCGTCATCCAGCGGCGTCCCGCCTCCGCCGCTGCGTTCGGCGGAGGCGTTGTCGAGGGTGCCCGAGGGGACCTGCCAGTGGCCGAACCCATGCGGGCGCGCGCCGTGGACCGACGCTTCGGTCCAGTGCATGGTGGAGAACAGCAGGCACAGCAGGGCGAACAGCACGAACACCGCGCGCCGGGTCGGGGCCAGCGCCGACGGCGTTTTCCTGTCACTGGATGGATGGCAAGGCGGCTGCGCCAAAAATCGTTCCCCCGGATGCCTTGCCGGGCAAGGCCCGTGTGGCAAGGTGGGGCGAATTATGTCATGTGTTGAGAATAATTCTCAAGATCATTCGCGTGCCGGCGACCAGGGGCGCATTCCGCGGCGGCACGGGGTTTTGTCGGTAGGGCCCTGTCGCGACTGAAGTCGCTCCTACGGAGGGAGTGGGGGTTGCGGGTGGCTCAGGCCAGCCGCGCCAGCACCGCGCTGGTGGGCTTGGCCAGGTTGAGCGTGTAGAAGTGCAGGGCCGGGGCGCCGCCCTCGACCAGGCGCTGGCACAGCTGGGCGACCACGTCGGCGCCGAACGCGCGCACCGATTCGGCGTCGTCGCCGTAGGCCTGCATGCGCTTGGCGATCCAGCGCGGGATCTCGGCGCCGCACTGCTCGGAGAAGCGGCGCAGCTGGCTGAAGTTGGAGATCGGCATGATCCCGGGGACGATCGGGATGTCCACGCCGAGCCGGCGCACCGCGTCGACGAAATGGAAATAGGCGTCGGCGTTGTAGAAGTACTGGGTGATCGCGGCGTCGGCGCCGGCGTCGACCTTGGCCTTGAAGTATTTCAGGTCGCTCAGGGCGTCGGTCGCCTGCGGGTGCGTTTCCGGATAGGCGCCGACCTCGATGCGGAAGGCGTCGCCGTGCTCGGCGCGGATGAAGCCGATCAGCTCCGAGGCGTAGCGCAGGTCGCCGGGGTGGCCCATGCCGGAGGGCAGGTCGCCGCGCAGGGCGATGATGCGCCTGCAGCCGATCGCGCGGTACAGCTTGAGCAGCTCGCGGATCTCCTCGCGGCTGCCGCCGACGCAGGACAGGTGCGGCGCGGCCTGGAAGCCATGCTTCTGGTTGAGGTGGCGCACCGTCTCGGAGGTGTAGCTGAGCGTGGAGCCGCCGGCGCCGAAGGTGCAGGACACGTACTCCGGAGAGAACGGCTTGAGCTTGGCGGCGGTACGGTCCAGCTGGGTGCGCTGTTCGTCGGTCTTGGGCGGGTAGAACTCGAAACTGAGGGCGGTCATCGCTCGGCGCCAGGCGGGTCTGGCGCCGATAATATCGCTTCATCGCGATGAATGCATATTGGCGGGTGGCCGGCACCGCGCCGATGCGGCGTCAGGCACGGGCCGGGCCCGCTAGCGGCCGTGGTACTGGGCGTCGGTGACCGGCTCCATCCAGGTCACCGGCGAGCCGTCCACGGCTTCGGCGATGGCGATGTGGGTCATCGCCACGTCCGCGCGCGCGCCGTGCCAGTGTTTCACGCCCGGCGGAATCCAGACCGTGTCGCCGGGGCGCAGGGTCTGCGCGGGCCTGCCCCATTCCTGCACCGTGCCGATGCCGGCGGTGACGATCAGGGTCTGGCCCAGCGGATGGGTGTGCCAGGCGGTGCGCGCGCCCGGTTCGAAGGTGACGGTGGCGCCGCCGACGCGCGCGGGCGCGCCGGCCTGGAACGGCGCATCGATGCGCACGGTGCCGGTGAAGTAGTCGGCCGGCCCTGCCGCCGAGGGCTTGCTCCCGGCCGGGGCGACGGCGATGGCGCCGGCCTCGCCGGCGCCGGCGGCGACCATGGACACGGACATCGCGGT
This sequence comes from Lysobacteraceae bacterium, assembly GCA_003505795.1. Lineage (GTDB taxonomy): Bacteria > Pseudomonadota > Gammaproteobacteria > Xanthomonadales > Xanthomonadaceae > UBA8801. The sequence goes on from DNXT01000343.1 coordinate 6,079, forward strand.
GGCGAGCAGACTCATGCCGAACTCCTGGCGGTGGGGCGATCCGGCGACTCTACGGGCCGGCGGGGTCGTCCACCAGCCGCCGGGCATCGCATGCACCTAGAAACCATATTCACCAATCGACGCTGTTTTTCGATTGAACGCGATGGCGCGCCTCGTCGATCATGGCCACGCATGAATCCCGTGCGCCGTCCCCGCCGCCGCCATGGCCCGCGAGAACTTCAACGACCTGCTGGTGTTCGCCACCGTCGCGCGCGAGGGCAGTTTCACCCGGGCGGCGGCGCAGCTCGGCGTCTCGCAGTCGGCGCTGAGCCATACGGTGCGCGCGCTGGAGACCCGGCTGGGGATCCGCCTGTTGACCCGCACCACCCGCAGCGTGTCGATGACCGAGGCCGGCGAGCGCCTGTACGACACGGTGGCGCCGCGCTTCGAGGAGATCGAGAGCGAACTGTCGGCGATCACCGAGTTCCGCGAACGCCCGGCCGGCACCGTGCGCATCACCACCGCCGGGCATCCGGCCGATGCCTATGTCTGGCCGAAGCTGTCCAAGGTGCTGCTGGACTATCCGGACCTGAAGGTCGAGGTCACCGTCGACTACGGCCTGGCCGACATCGTCGCGCAGCGCTACGACATCGGCATCCGCCTCGGCGAGCGGGTGGCGCGCGACATGATCGCGGTACCGATCAGCCCGCCGCAGCGCATGGCGGTGGTGGCCACGCCGGATTACTTCCGCACCCACGCGGCGCCGCGGGCGCCGGCCGAGCTGGCCGCGCACAGCTGCATCGGCCTGCGCCTGCCCACCCATGGCGGCCTGCTGCCGTGGGAGTTCGACCGCGACGGCCAGGAGCTGCGCGTGCGCGTGGACGGGCAGTGGACCTTCAACGGCAGCGCCCAGATCGCGCGCGCCGCGCTGGCCGGGGCCGGGCTGGCCTACCTGCCGGAGGAAATGGTGCTCGAACACATCGCCGCCGGCCGCCTGCGGCGGGTGCTGGAAGACTGGTGCGAGCCGTTCGACGGCTATTACGCGTATTACCCGAGCCGGCGCCAGTCGTCGGGGGCGTTGCGGGTGGTGATCGATGCGCTGCGCTACGAGCTGCCGGGGAAGTCCTGAGGAACGGCGGACCGTGCGAGCGACTTCAGTCGCGACCCCGCCTTCCCGGGAAAGCTCCGTCGCGACTGAAGTCGCTCCTACGGGACGGTGGGCGATTCATGAGCAGGGCTCATTACCGCAACTCCGCTGCCCGGCTTAATCGCGCCCGGGCCGCTTCCTAGACTGTGTTCCGACGCCGCACGCCGGCCCCCCGCGCACGACCCAGGAGCCTCCCGATGCAGACCTTCGGCTATGCCGCCTTCGATCCCGCCCGGCCGCTGGCGCCGTATGCGTTCGAGCGCCGCGCGCTGCGCGCCGACGACGTCGCGATGGAGATCCTCTACTGCGGGGTCTGCCATTCCGACCTGCACACCGCGCGCAACGACTGGGGCTGGAGCTACTACCCGATCGTGCCCGGCCACGAGATCGTCGGCCGGGTGATCGAGGTCGGCCCGCAGGTGAGCCGCTACAAGGTCGGCGACCACGTCGCGGTGGGCTGCATGGTCGACAGCTGCCAGCACTGCGACCAGTGCCGCAAGGGCGAGGAACAGCTTTGCCGCGAAGGCATGACCGGCACCTATGCCGGCCGCGACCGCATCACCGGCGAGAACACCCAGGGCGGCTATTCCAGGCACCTGGTGGTGCGCGAGCAGTTCTGCCTGCGCGTGCCCGAGGGCCTGGACCTGGCCCGCACCGCGCCGCTGCTGTGCGCCGGCATCACCACCTATTCGCCGCTACGCACCTGGAAGGTCGGTCCCGGCAGCCGGGTCGGCGTGATCGGCCTGGGCGGGCTCGGCCACATGGCGGTCAAGCTGGCGGTCGGCCTGGGCGCGGAGGTGACGGTGCTCAGCCGCAGCCCGTCCAAGCGCGACGACGCACTGGCGCTCGGTGCCGACCGGCTGCTGGTGTCCAGCGACGCCGCGGCGATGCGCGAGGCCGAATCGGGATTCGACCTGATCATCGACACGGTGCCGGTCAAGCACGACCTCGATCCGTACCTGCCGCTGCTCGATGTCGACGCCACCCTGGTGATCGTCGGCCAGGTCGGTCCGATGGAAGGCGCCAACACGGTGCCGCTGCTGATGGGCCGCCGCCGCGTCGCCGGCTCGCCGATCGGCGGCATCCGCGAGACCCAGGAAATGCTCGATTTCTGCGCCAAGCAGAACATCCTGCCGGACTGCGAAATGATCCGCATGGAGCAGATCAACGAGGCCTACGAGCGCATGGAGAAGTCCGACGTGCGCTACCGCTTCGTGATCGACATGGCC